>JBAYNL010000016.1:0-14707 GCA_041678805.1 Candidatus Altimarinota bacterium
AGCAAGTGTTGTGAATTTTTTTCTGTGAACTATTTGACGCTAGTAAACAATATCTTTTTAAAGTCCGCCATGCTGTAGCCGTCTTTATTGATTGTGTTCCAATCTTTTTCTGAAATTTCTTTTGTTGCTGCTCTTGTGTTTGTCCAAATATTTGCGTTTTTTAATTCTGTTAAATATGGTTCCCAGTATGAATTTGTCTGGGGTCTGTTTATTCTGTATAAGACGTTGTATGAGCCGGATGTTGGTAAGGTCTTTTCTTGAACTGGGTTTCCTCCCAATTCGTATGTATACCATTTGTCATCTTTTGATGAATAGTAAACTGGGAATGAGTGGCTTTCCGCATAATAATTGTTCGCTGTTATGCCATATGATATTTGGAATGCGGGGATTCCTAAGGCTTTATAACAAGTCATTGCCATGACCGTAACATCTACACAATTTCCATAGTAAAATCCATTTTTGGTTAAGTAATCGAGTTGAAATGAGGGGCTGAAATTTGCTCCTTTGTTTATGTTTACTCCGTTTATTGTTGTAATGTTTGTTTCGCCGTTTGCTATCTCATTGAGTGATTCTTGGTAAGCATTTTGCCAATATTTACTGTCTGGGTTAAATTTTAAATTTCTTTCCATATCTTTGATATCGTTTCTTCTATATTTTTCGGTTTTTACTAGCCAAGGTTCGATATTATGAATTGTGTTTTTTAAATTGGTTTGGTCTATGAGATTGTTTTTTTCAATTAAAGATTCGCATGTGTCTAAAGTTTCTGGTTGTAAGACGGTAAATTCATAGGTTTTTTGATTTAGTTTTTCTCCATTTGTGGGAAAAAATTCCATGAATACGTAACCTGCATACATCATACTGCGATCTGCCCAGGCTAGGAGTGCTTCTACTGGAAGGTCTTTTAATTTTTTTTGATCTGGAAATGAATAAGTCTCTGTTTCTTTTGCTTTTTTTATCATTTCGATGCCATCTGAGATGACTGACTTTTTTGTTGAGGAGTCAGCTCTTTTGTATATGTATGAATCTGAAATTGCTTGTACTGCAGGGAATGGGTCATCTGCTGTTAAGGTTGTTGTAGCTGCATATTTTGTTAATAATTCTAAAGCTGATTTTTTGTATTTTTCATATATTGATTGTTCGTAAAATAGTTTGTTGCATTCGTCGTAGAAATTTCTATCTTTTTGCCAAGAAACTGCTTCGGCCCTGAATGAATAGGGAAGTCTTGTAAGTTGTGCGATGGGAATTTTTGCTTCAAATCCGGTTTCTCCTTTTGCAAATTGGGCTGTAGGCATATCTATTTTGCCAATGTATTCTCCTGTTTCTGTGTTCCATTCTTGAATTACATTTGTTGAAGGAAGCCAAACTATTGCATATATTTTTTTATTTGAATGATTCGATATGTTTATTCTGAAATGATATTCGTCCCAATCCGTTGGCATTTCGGATGGTTCAATCATTGCGTAGATGTTGTTATTATCCATTATGAAGGCATAACTTTTTACGTCATCTGTTTGGTAAGATTCTCCAGTGCTTGAATTTTTGTTTATCGCAACAGAGTCATTTTCTTTATCTGTTTGAATTAATCCAGAAGATTGCCAATCCGAAATATTCCCATCGATTGTTAATCCAGAAATGGTTCTTTTTGCCTTTGAAAGTTTTGTGTCGAGGTCTTTTTCAAGTAGTAAATTGAAGGCTTTTTTGAGTTCTTCTGATTGGCTGTTTTGAATATATGCCAAAATGTTGTCTTGAGTTTTTTGGGGGACGATTGGTCTGATAGATTTTAAGGCGGTTTTGAAATTGTCGATATTGATGGTCGATGATGGATTGGTTGAGGATATATCCGCTTGAATTTCTTTGTTGAAATTGGTCGCTAAAAGGGTTGATCCTATGGCAAGAACCAAAGCTATACTTATAAAGGTTCGTTTTCCCATGTTTATTTTTGTTTTAATTATAGGTATATTTTACCATATTGACAGAGCTTTTGAAATAGGACATAATCACACTTGCTGATAATTTAAAGTATGGAAGTAAAAGAGTACATTCAGAAGGCTTTGATGGAACTTGGGTTGTCCGTTGGGGAGGCCAAGGTTTATTTTGAAATCTTGAATGGGAAGGAAGTGGAGGTTTCTTATTTAAAGAAGATTACTAAATATAGCGTGGCGGGGATTTATAAAATTTTGAATTCGCTTGTTGCTAAAAATTTTATTTATCCATTAAAAAAAATGGGGGTGCGTGTTTTTGTTGCGGTACCTCTTTCTGAGATTTCTAAGAAGATTGCCTTGCGTGGGCGAAAACTTTCAAGGATTGCTGATAAATTTAATGAGCTTAATCGGTTAGCGCGGGGGACATTTGAAACACAGGTTTATGAAGGGGATTCTTTGACGGATTATTATTTGGATATTCCTTATAAAATTGATGATACGATTTGGTGTGTGGGATCTTTTGGGGCTTGTGTGGGGTTTATGGGCCCGGAAGTTGAAAGAACTTTTATTAGTACTAGGGTTAAAAAAGGGCATAATGCTACGGCGATTATTTTTGATGAAACAGATCAATCTAGGGATTTGTTTGGTAGAGATAAATTGGAAAAAAGAGAAACGAAATTTATTCATAATGGCGAATATCCGATGGAATTTTCTTGTTTATATGGTGATAATTATTTGAATTTTTATAAGGATGTCGATGGGAAGGTAAAGATTTTAAGATCAAAGTCTCCAGATCTTGCAAAAGCGAAGTTGATTCAGTATCAAATGATGTGGAATTCTACTGTTCAGTAGAAAATTGTGCTGGGTTTTAATGGCTTTTGGGAGGCCTCTTTGGCGAATTGATTATTTTGATTTATACTAAAATGGTCAAATTTTGAAACCAGCATAATATGTGGGCGAAAGAATCTAAAAAATCGATTATGAAAAACTGTAAATTATGTGGTGTGGGATTTGAAATTTCTTTAGAAGATCAGCAATATCTTGAAATCCATGAAGTGAATTATCCGCAGTATTGTCGATTGTGTAGTTGGCAGAGAAAGTTGTCTTTTGAGAATGAATACCGGATTTATAAGAGGAATTGTGATGCTACGGGGAAGTCGATGATTTCTGTGTATAAAGAAGAAGCTCTATTTCCTGTTTACGAAAAAGAATATTGGACGAGTGGGGGGTGGGAATTGCCTGAAATGGATATAGATGTTCATAAGCCATTTTTCGAACAATATTTTGAGTTCTCAAAAGTGGTTCCACGTCCTAGTACGAATCGAGTTGGGGCTGAGAATAGTGAATATGCGCATCTGATTTTTGATTCAAAAAGTTGTTATTTGAGTTTTCAAGTTTTCCAAAGTGAGAGACTGATTGGTTGTTATCGAGTGGTGCGTTGCAAAGATTGTGCTAACTCGTTTTTTTGTATTGAGTCTGAGCTTTTATGCGAGTGCGTGAATTGTAGTAACTGTTACAATTTGAAATTTTCAGAGGACTGTGAGAACTGTTCTGATGGTGCTTTTTTGTATGATTGTAAAGGGTGTAGAAATTGTTTTATGTGCTGGAATTTGAGGAATAAAGAATATTGTTTTATGAATGAAAAATATTCTAAAGAGGAGTATGTACAGAAAATAGTGGAGTATAATTTAGGTCTTTTGGAAGGGCAAAAGAAGGCCAAGAGTGTTTTTGAAAATTTGAAGGAGAAGTTTGTAGTGAAGGCTCTGCATTCTATTAATTGTGAAAATTGTTTTGGAGATTATTTGGTTGGTTGTAAAGACTGTAATGAGATTTATTTTTCGGATGGTTGTCGTGATAGTAAAAATATTTTGAGAGGAACTGAGGATATAAATTCTTTTGATGCCGTTGTTGGTGGGAAGATCGAGCTTTGTTACAATTTGCTTCAGCCGGGATGGTGTTATAAATGTGCTTTTACGATGAGTTGTAATCGTTGTAATGAAGTTTATCTTTCAGAAAATTGTGATGATTGTAATGAGTGCTTTGGTTGTATTAGCTTGAAAAGAGGGAAGTTTTGTATATTCAATAAGCGTTATGAGGAGGCGGAATATCATCGTTTGAAAGATGAAATTTTTAAAGAATTGAGGGAGGGGAATGGCTTCGATGATTTTTTTGATCCGACTAGATCTCCTTTTAATTATGACGAGACGATTGCGAATTTATATTTTCCGAAGGTTGATGTGGATGGAGTGGATAAAGATTTTGGGGATTTCTGTTGCGTTGGTTGTGGGAAGGGACTTACGTTCGCTGAGGCTGAAAAGAAGTTCTATGAAAAAATTGGGTTGGGACTTCCGGACAAATGTTTTTATTGCAGAATTATGGATTTGGCTAGGCCTTATTCAGTGGTGCAACTTAGAAATTGCAAGTGCTCGGCATGTGGCAATGAAATTTTTACTGGGGTGAGTGAAAAGGGAAAAGGAAAAATTTATTGCGAAAAGTGTTATTTGCAGGAAATTTATTGATTTACGACAAAGCTGGTAAGATTTTGGGTGGAGAAGAGGTTAATAACTTTTCTATGCCTTATCTCCGATGAGTTTTACTAGGTCTACTATTCTATTGGAATATCCCCATTCGTTGTCATACCAAGACATTACTTTCACAAGTGTCCCGTCAATAACTTGAGTGGATTGTGAATCAATGATTGAGGATAGGGGATTGCCTTTGAAGTCGATGGAAACAAGAGGAGCTTCGCAGTATCCGAGAATGCCTTTCATTGCTCCTTCGGCAGCTTCTTTTAATTTTGTATTAATTGCCTCGGCGGTTGTTGAGTTTTTTACGGTGCAAACCAAATCTACTATTGAAACTGTAGGTGTTGGAACACGAATAGAAAGGCCATTTAATTTCCCATTAAGTTCAGGAAGAACGAGGCCGATTGCCTTTGCGGCTCCGGTAGAAGTCGGAATCATGGAAAGAGCGGCGGCACGGGCTCGGCGAAGGTCTTTATGTGGAAGATCAAGAATGTGTTGATCGTTGGTATAGGCGTGAATTGTGGTCATAAGACCTTTTTCGATTCCAAAATTATCGTTCAAAACTTTTACAAATGGGGCGAGACAGTTGGTGGTGCAAGAAGCGTTGGAAATAATGTTGTGTTTTGCTGGATCGTAGTTGGATTCGTTTACGCCTAAAACGACAGTAAAATCTATTTCGTCTTTGGCAGGGGCTGTGATTACGACTTTTTTTGCGCCGGCGAGAAGGTGTTTATTTGCTCCTTCTTTATTGGTAAAAAATCCAGTTGCTTCGATTACGAGGTCAATTCCCAAGTCTTTCCAAGGAAGGTTCGCTGGATCTCTTTCGCAAAGGATTTTTACAGATTTTCCGTCTACTAAGATTTCGCCTTCTTTTGCCAAAATTTCGTTTGGAAGTACTCCGTAATTTGAATCATATTTTAAAAGGTGGGCGAGGGTAGTTGAATCTGTTAGGTCATTAATTGCTACTAAATCGAAATAGTTTTTATCCAAATTTACGCGGAAGATTTCACGGCCGATGCGTCCGAATCCGTTGATGGCTACTTTCAGTTTCATATTGGTAGTTGTTATGAAGTTTGTCGTAGTATATATACCGAAAGTATTGTTAGGATTCAAGATCTTCATCCACTTTGTCTTCAACCATTTTCCTGCCGAATCTGTCACGGGTTTTGACTCCAGATTTCTCCGTTTTGATTTTTTTCTTTTCGAGTTTTTCAAGTTTTGTCAATTTGTTTGTTAATCCTTGTTCTCTAATTTTTTCGAAATGGTGGCGTAGGGCTTCAGCATTTGCTTTGTTGCTTTTATATACGAAATCAAAGGTATCTCCGACAATCGGAATTGAGCCTCCGGCGAGATCGAGGGTTTGTCTTCCTAGCATTTTCGCTAGTTCCCAGTATGACATTCCTGCTTTTTGGGCTTCATATACTATATATAAACCTGCCAATCCTGTTGCGACATCTCCTGCTCCTTCAAAGATTCCCGCGATTGGATCTATCATGGTTGTGTCTAAAACGGTGGCTAATAATTCAGCTCTTTTTACTCCTTTTTCAATACGTTTAAGTTCGGTTTGGGATAAAGATCCTTCTTTAATTTTTTCTTTAATGGACTTATTGTCAGGTTTTTCTAAATCTTTTGCCATTGTTTTTAGGTTAGATTTTGTTTAATTTTAGCATGCTATAAATATTTTTGTATGAAAAAGATTGATCTGGAGGGTGGAGCAGTGAGGGGAGCGGTAGAAGTTTTGAAAAATGCTGGAATAGTGATGCATCCTACTGAAACTTGTTATGGATTAGCAGTGGATGTTTTTAACGAAAAGGCTCTTGAAAAACTATATAAAGTGAAGGGGATGGATCGAAATAAACCTTTGAGTATATTGGTGGACTCTTTGGAGATGGCTAAGAAATACGGGGAATTTTCGGAAAAAGCTTTGGAATTAGCAAATAAATATTGGCCGGGACCGCTTGCGATAATTGTTCCGAGAAAGAATTTGCCAGAGTTTTTTAATATTGATGATGATTTTGTTTCTTTTAGGGTTTCTAGTGATGAATTTTGTTTAGAAATGGTAAAGGAATTAGGGCGACCTGTTACTACTACTAGTGCAAATAGGGCTGGATTTCCTCAATTATATAGTGCTGAAGATTTCTCGAGTGCATTTGGAGAATTTGTCGAAGAACTGGACTTGGTTATTGATGGAGGGAAGATCGCTGAAAATAAACCTTCTACTATAGTAAAGGTGGAGGGTGGTAATGTTACTATTGTAAGGCAGGGGGATATTTTACTGTAGGAACTTGAATAAATGAATGATTGAGGTTACACCGGTCGTGACTAAAAGTCCTGAGCCGATGGCTCCTAGGGCAATAAGGCCTACGGATTTCCAGTATTCTACTCCAAAAACGAAGGCGATTAAGGCCGCAGATCCCGGTCCACTTCCAGGGAGAGGGATGATAATAAAAAGAATGATGAAGAGAGCTTCGTATCTTTCGAAGTTTTTAGAGTGTTCGGCGCGTGTTTTTGTAAAAAGTTTTTCAAATAAGGAGTCGAGTTTTTTTGAGTGTTTACGTAGGAAATCGGAGACAGGGCCTAGTATTTTAAGAAAAATTATTGACGGAATAAGGCTGCCAGCTACTCCGAAAAGAGTGGCTGTTGTTGCGGATAGGCCAAGACTAATCCCAAAGGGGATTCCAAACTTCATGTCGACGAAAGGAATCATTGATGTAAAGAAGGTCGCTAGTTCTGGGGACATGGTTTTATTTTAGTAGTCTAGCGTATTAAACCTCTTTGATTTTTGAAGGTAAAGCTGAAATCGAATTATAAACTATTATAAATTGGCGTTCAAAAATATTGCACAATAACTTTATTTTTGTTCAACTCTATTTTAGCAGAGGAGTTAAGGGCTTGTGTTGGCTGTGTATTCGGTGGAGTTGCAATTGTTGTCTAGTTTTTTTGTACCATTGGCGAGATGAAATCTTGACCGAGGTCCAAAATAGCTCTAAATTGAGGGGCGAAGTTGGTGTAAAAAAGTTATACACATACTGTACACAAGATTTGAACACGTAGATCTAAACTCATTCCGAATTTTTCTTTAGTAAAAGCCAAAAATGGAGCATTTATCCGTCTTAAAGGAAGAGGTTAAAGAGTATTTAGGATTGGAGCCGGGGGAAATCGTTGTAGATACGACTTTGGGACTTGGTGGACATGCTAAAGAAATGCTGATTTCTATCGGGAAAAAGGGAAAATTGATTGCCTTTGAACAGGACGAGCGAAATTTGAAGGAAGCGGAAAAAAGGCTAAAAGATTTTAAGAAACAAATTGATTATATTCACGATAACTTTCGTTACTTAAAAACTAGGATTACTGGACTTGGAATTGAGTATTTCGATGCGATTTTATTTGATCTTGGACTTTCTTCACCTCATGTAGATGAGGGAGATAGAGGTTTTTCTTTTATAAAAGAGGGGCCGCTTGATATGAGGTTTGATCCGAGACAAAAGCTTACTGCTGAAATGGTTATCAATACTTATAAAGAAGAGGATCTGGCAAAAGTCATTTATGAGTATGGGGAAGAAAGATTAAGTCGCATGATTGCTAGAAAAATTTGTGAAAGACGCAAAGTTACTCCGTTTAAGAATACTACGGATTTAGCTGCCTTTATGTACTCGATAATGCCGTTTAAAAAGGGAAAAGCTTTTAAAAAAGTTCACCCGGCAACAAAAATTTTCCAAGCACTAAGAATAGAAGTTAACGATGAACTCAATTCTTTAAAGGAAGCGTTACAGCAGGCGGCTGAAATGCTGAAGATAGGGGGGAGAATAGCGGTAATGTCTTACCATTCGTTGGAAGATAGGATCGTGAAACATTTCTTTAAAGAATTAGAGCGACCGGAGATAACAGATCTTCATGAAAGTTTGTATCGAACGCATGGAGATCCAATATTTCAAAGTTTAACAAGAAAACCAGTAATTCCTACGGATAAAGAAGTAAAAGAAAATCCTAGAAGTAGAAGCGCAAAGTTAAGAGTTTATAAAAAAGTTCGAGAAATTTAGATTCTCAATATATATCACTCTCTCATTCCTAAACCTATGTCACAGCTAGTTCTTAATAGAGGAAATGTCTATAGAAAAAGTATAATTAACAGCTTGTTACCTAATGTTGAGCTTGGATCATTTTTCTTGATGGCTTCTTTGATTTTCTTTGTGGCTTTGATTACGGTATCTACTTTGATTTTTTCTACCAGACAGGTTACTAAAGGGTATGCTTTGAGTAAATTGGAGGCGACTCATCAGGATTTGGTAAAGGTGAGTGAAGTGAAAGATATGGAAATTTCTATGGTTAGGTCTTTAAATAGTATTCAACAATCTTCAAAAGTTAGTCGGATGGTAAAACCAAGGTCTATTGCGTACTTGAGTGGCGATACAGCGATAGCCAAGAGATAGGGTTTTTGGTCAATTTGGAATTATTGACAATGTGGCTGTATTCGGTAATGTGTTTTTGATAAGTTTTTCGCTTGAGATTAAAGGGCTTAAAGCGAATTTATTCTTAACCATTGAGCTTATGGCGATTTCTGATTTCTCGAAGGACAATAACCCAAATGTTCGTGTTATGTCCGGAGGGTATGTTTTATCAAACTTAAGAACTCTACTTTCCGTTGCGGATAAAGAAAAATTTGGAGTCGTGGCTTGTAATATCAGAAGTAGATTTATTTTAAATGGAGTGCTTGAGGCTGCTTGGCAACAAAAGTCTCCAGTAATTTTGGAGATTGCAGAGAGTGAAGTAAGTTATTGTAATATGACGCCTGCGAGATTGGCGGAACTTGCTTATGAAACAATTGAAAGAATGATTGCGAAGTATGGATATACTGTCCCAGTTTGTCTTCATCATGATCATATTCAAAAAGATGTAGATGGATGTATTGAGCGGGCGATTGAGGCGGGATTTTCTTCTGTAGAGGTAGATCTTTCAAAATTGCCAGTTGAGGAAAATGCCAAGAAATGCAAAGAAGTTGCTGATAAAATCCATCCATTGGGTATTTCTTTGGAAGTTGAGGATGGAGAAATTGGAACAGCTGGTGCTCTTGCGGATCCTGAAGTGGAAAGTAAAATTACTGAGTATTATTCAAAAGTTGCTGATTGTGTAAAATTGTGTGAGATGGTATCTCCGGATGCACTTGCTTTTTTTGTGGGAAATGGACACGGGCAGTATTTAAAAGCTCCAATTATTGGGTATGACAGGATTAGAGAAATTTGTGATACTGTTCGTCCAATGGGAGTTTTTGGGGTAATGCATGGAGGGAGTGGACTTCTTCCTGAAAATTTTAATAAATGTGTGGAGAGTGGAGCTAGAAAGTTTAATTATGCGACGTCTCTTTCTGATATTTGGTTTGAATCATTCCCGAAAGAATTAATTGAGAGAATGCAAAAAACAGCTGACGAACAAGGGAAACCACTTAGAAAAGTACTTGATCAGTTTGAGCCTGAATGGGATAAAATTGATTTCACAGAAGGGGAAAAGAAAATTACAGAGCATCTTTCCATGATGATGCAGAAGGGCTTTTTGAGCAGTGGGAAAGCAGATTTGTATCTATAACAGGGGGATTACAATTTTTAACTCTTTTCTAAAATGTCTATTAAGATTGGGATCAATGGTTATGGTAGAATTGGACGTGATTTACATCGTCAGTTGTTAAAGGTTCCGGAAATTGAGGTTGTGGCGATTAATAGTCGTGCGGATGTGTCATCACATGTGTATTTATTGAAATATGATTCTTTGTATGGGATTTGTAATGCTGAAATTAAGGTTGATGGGAAAGACATGATTGTTAATGGTAAAAAAGTTTATGTTTACCAGATGCCAACTCCAAAAGATAATCTTTGGGGCCAGCATGATGTTGATATTGTGATTGAATCTACTGGTAAATTCACAACTACGAGTGAGGTTCAGCCACATTTGGACGCTGGTGCAAAAAAAGTGCTTATTACTGCGCCTTGTAAGGAGTTAACAATTCCAAATATTGTGATGGGAGTAAATGAAAATGATTATAATTCCAGTGAATATAAAATTATTTCAAATGCTTCTTGTACGACTAACTGTCTTGCTCCAGTGATGGAAATTTTGCATAAAGAATTTGGAATTGAGAGTGCAATGGTTTCGACTATTCATGCTTTTACTTATACTCAAAATTTATTGGATAATTCTAATCCAGAAGATTTTAGAAGATCTCGCGCGACGACCGAGTCGATTATTCCTACAACAACTGGTGCGATGAAAGCGATTGCGAGAGTGATTCCTGAATTGGAGGGGAAGGTGGATGGAATTGCTTTTAGAGTCCCGATTCCAACGGTGTCTTGTATTGATCTAGCGGCTAAAATGAATCGAAAAGTGACTGTTTCTGAAGTTAATGAAATGTTTAAAAAATATGAGAATGGTCCGATGAAAGGGATCTTGGGGACGACTGACGAAGAGGTTGTTTCGGTTGATTTTAGAGGTGATGAGAGAAGTAGCATTGTGGATTTACTTAGTACAAAAGTTTTGAATGGAGATTATTTAAAAGTGGTTTCTTGGTATGATAATGAATGGGGATATGTTGCGAGAATTGTGGATTTGATTAGATGGTTTAAGTAGTAAACTTTTAATAAATACTCATATGACAATTAATGAATATCTAAAATCTTGTGGAGTTGATGAGAGGGGACTTGCGGTTGCTGATAGTCTTGTGGTAGCGGTAAAAAGGATTTCTCATGTGATAAAAACTTCTAGCACTGGTAAAGCGGGGACATATAATATTTATGGAGAAGAGCAATTGGCTTTGGATTTGATTGCTGACAAAATTGTGCAGGAAGAATGCAGAAGAAATGAGTATATTGGTTTAATCGCTTCGGAAGAATTGCCTGATGAAATGAAACTTTCTTCTGGTGAACATGCGGATTATGCTATTTGTTACGATCCTTTGGATGGGTCATCTTTGGTAGATGTAAATTTGGCGGTGGGAACAATCTTTGGAGTTTATGAAGCAAAGACCTTTGTGGGAATAAAGGGTAGTCAACAAACTGGCGCTATGATTGCTGTGTACGGTCCTAGGACGACGATTGTGTTAACAGTGAAACAAGGTGTAAGAGAGTTCGTAATGGATGCGGATGGAGAATTTGAGATGAGTAGTAATGATGATATAAAGATTTCCGAAGGCAAAATGTTTGCTCCTGGGAATTTGCGTGCGACAAGTGAGCGAAATGATTATTTAGAATTGGTGAATTATTGGTGTAAAGAACAATATACTTTGAGATATTCTGGAGGAATGGTTCCTGATGTTAATCAAATTTTGCTTAAAGGGAAGGGCATATTTTCTTATCCTGGATATAGTGAATCTCCTAATGGAAAATTGCGGCTTTTATTTGAGTGTGCGCCGATGGCATTGTTAGTGACTCAGGCTGGAGGGGCGGCTAGTGACGGGAAGATTGATATTCTAGAAAAGGTTGTTGAAAAACTTGATCAACGAACGCCGATTTATATTGGTAGTAAGGGAGAAGTTGATCGTTGTTGCACTTCTTTGCAATAGATTGTTTTTGACTTTTGGAGATTTGTATAAGATATTTAGCCTACTTAAGGTTAGGAATTATGATGGAAGATAGCAAAATTAAAAATAGTGAAATTGAGGCATTGGTGAAGAAGGTTCAACAGGGTGATCAAAATGCTTTTGCGAAAGTCTATGATGCTTTGATTGATCAAATTTATCGCTATGTTTTTTATCGTGTGAAGGATGATGATGCTGAAGATATTGTGGAAAATGTGTTTTTGAAGGTTTGGGAAAATATTAGGAAATATCGTTTAGAAGAAGGAAAATCGTTTTCAGCTTGGGTTTTTAGGATTGCTCATAATTTAGTGGTTGATCATTATCGGGCGGCAAAAGATAAAAATTTTGATGAATTGGATTTAAATACGGCAGATGAAAAAAGGGAGCATAATCCTGTTAAAACCACTGAAAATATAATTGATCAGAAATTCTTAAAAATGGCTTTAGGCAAACTAAAATATCCCTATAAAGATGTGATTATTTATAAATTTGTTAATGAATTGTCTAATAAAGAGGTGGCTGAAATTTTGGATAAGAATGAGGGGAGTTTGCGTGTTTTACAATTCAGAGCGTTGGCAATGTTGAAGAAGGAGCTTGAGGAAATAGGGGCTCATTATGATTTTTGATGTAACAGAAAGCAAAAACTACCGTTTAAACAGATGTATGATTAAGGATGAAGAATTACAACCGGATTTGGAAAAGTTAGCTCAAGAAATTCTTGGGTTAGAAAAACCTGTTTTATTGAGTGCAAAAAAAGATTTCTTGAGAGACAATATTTTGAAGCAAGTTTCTTTGGCGAAAGAATATGATGTGGAGACTCAGTTCTCAAAAGTAATTGGTTATATTAAGCGATTAGCGGGTTTGTTGAAATTGGATTTACCAAAGCGTGCTGGAATGAAAGAACGTGTTTTTGCTGCTATTGAAAATACTACTCAGAAGAGTTTTTTTTGGCGAAATTTGGTTATTTTTAATAAGAAGATGATTAGTGGATCTATTGTGGCTTTGTTGTTTTTAGGAATGTTTTCATTTGTAAGTGTTGATACTTCTGTGGTGATGGCTCAAACTTTTACAGTTATAGAGTCTTTTACGGGTGAAGTTGATGTTGTTAGAGATGGGAAGGCAATGGAGGTTGTTTCTGGAATGGATCTTTTTGAAGGTGACGAGATCGTTACTGGAGGAGATGGATTGGTGGTTGTGAGATATTTTGATGATAGCATTACGAGACTTTCTGCGAATACTGAAGTTATTATTAATAAATTGTTTAGGACTGAGGGAAGCGTTCAGACTTATGTGGAAATTGGGCTTGAAAGTGGGGTTGTTTGGTCCCGGGTGATGAATGCAGTTGGCGGTGAGTCCGCCTTTGTTTTAAAAGCAAAAGATGTTCAGACGAAGGCTAAGAAAGCTACTTTTAATGTAAAATTAGCTGATGATAAATTGGAAGTAGAAGTGTTTAATAGATCTGTTGATATTAGTCGAGGAGATAAAAGCGAAAAAGTTTTGAGGGGTCAAAAAGCTCTAATTAATGGCCAGGTTGAAGTTGTGGCGCTGGCTGAATCTGAAAAGAATGTGGATTGGGTAAAAACTAATTTGGAAAGTGATAAACAATATTTGGCTGTTGCTGAAGAGAGATTGCTTGATGCTAAGATTGAGAGCATGGGAAAAGATGCTCCTATAGGAACGTCTTTCCGTGAAGATGTTGCTGTGTTTTTGACTTTTAATGATGTTGATAAACAAAAGAAAGAACTTGATATTGCTGAGAAAAATTTGATTGCGGCTGAAATAAAATTATCTAATCCGGACTTGAGTGAAGAGGATAAAATAGAAGCTGAAGGGGCTCTTACTTCTTTTGCGGATAAAGCAAAAGTGTTTAATAAAACGGTGAAAGATGTGGGATATTCAGATCAGAAATATTCTCAAGAGTTGAAGCAATTTTTGGATAATAAAATTTTAACTCATCAAAAAGAGTTGAGTACAATTATGCCTGATTCACCTCTTTATCAGGTAAAAGAGGTTGTTGATGAGGTGGCATTGGCTGGAATTTCTGATAGTACTGAGTTGGTGGGAAAGACTTTAGATCAGGTTTCTGAAAAATTAGCTGTAGCTGAAGATGCTGCTGTTTTGGGTCGAACTGATGTATCACAAGAAGTGGTTGATAATTCTAAAAAAGAATTAGGAAATGTGGTTGAAATGATTGATGTTATTGGACAATCGACTCCTGAGGCTGTTTCCACTTTAGTTCCAAAAGTTGATGAAGTTCAGCAATATTTAACGGCGGTTAGTAATGATCCTGTTGTTGTTGAAAGTGTGCTTACGGTGATTCCTACAACGACGGGAGTTACGACAGAACCTGTTACAACTGTTCCTGAAGTAGGGGTGCCGGTGGTAGATTCGATAGAGGTTGTTATTCCAGAAGTTGTAGAAGTAGAAGAGCCTATTGATACTTCTGTTAAGGAGATGGATTACGGAATTTATATCAAAGGAGATAAACTACTTCCTCCTGGATTTAGTCGTTAGTTTTTTAGTCTTAGTGGGCGATATTGATTAAGCCTAGGATTGTTCCGAATCCGGCGAAGATTGCTCCGATGATCCAGAAACGCATTACGATAGTAAATTCGGCATAGCCCTTGTGTTCAAAATGGTGATGAATTGGTGCTATATAAAAAACTTTTCGATGGAAGAATTTCTTGGAGGTTAGTTGA
>JBAYNL010000017.1:0-14245 GCA_041678805.1 Candidatus Altimarinota bacterium
AATTGTCGATAATTCTAGAAATCTTTATTGTAATAAGAGGGCGAATGTTGAAAAACTTTTAGCTAAATGGGATGAGGCTGGCGAATTTGAAAATGCGGGACCGCAAGAGGATCCGGAATTTGAGGAGCCATTAATTTAGATTTCGAAACCTTTAAGAAAGGTTTCGACGCTTCCAAAATATCGGTTGTTCGAAAAAATTCGTTCGCTTTGCTTTGTGTATTTCAAGATTAGGAAACCACGAGACCTAATCTTGAAATACCCTTTCGCTCGCTTACGAATTTTTTCTCACAGTTTTTGTTTGTATGGCTCGCAAGACCTGGAGCTTAAAATAGGTTTTCTTCGCTTTTGATTTAGATTTTGTGTTGTAGGGAAAGAGTAAAAAATGATATAAATGGGGACAGTATTCTCTATTCAAATTCCTATGAAAAAAGTTATTGGTAAGAGTGGAGGAAGTTCTCTTTTTATAGATAAACTCCCTGGGTATTTTTTGATTTTGTGTTTGATGGTTTCGATGTATTTTTTGTTTGGAGTGATTGCTCCTTTTATTACTGTGATTGCTATTGCGGCAGTTATGGTTGTTACTTTTTATCCAGTTTTCAAGAAATTTGAAAAATGGTTCAAAGGTAGAAGTTCATTGGCTTCTATAGTTACTTGTTTGATAGTTATTTTTGTAATCATTTTGCCGATTGCTGTTTTCATATTAATGATGGCGTCAGAAGGGGTGACGGCTTATGAAGCTATAAAAATGAAGGTAGAATCAGGATTTTTTGATAAATATTTACAGTGGAGTCAGGGTGGAGTTTTCTTTGATTTGAAAAATCAAATTGATCCAATCATTAGTTTGGAAAGTTTGGATATTAAACAAAGTATCGTAGGTGCCGCTCAAAACGTAAGTGGATTTTTGGTTTCTCAAACGACGAATTTGATAAAGAGTTTGTCTGAAATTTTGCTTAGTTTAGTGATGTTGTTATTCGCGATGTTTTTCTTGTTTAAAGATGGGGACAAGTTGGTTGAAAGAATCGGATATCTTTCTCCTTTGCCTGCTAGATATGAAGCTCAGCTTTTTGAAAAGTTGAAAAATATGGTGAATGCAATCATTGTTGGAGGATTTTTTGCAGCAATGATCCAAGGTTTTCTTTGTGGAGTTGGTTTATGGATTGCAGGTGTTTCAAGTCCAGTTTTCTGGGGAGCAGTGACATCATTTTTGGCCTTTATACCGATGATTGGAACGTCTCTTGTTTGGATTCCGGCTGGAATTATTTTGATTACTTCCGGAGAGGTTCAGTGGGGTATATTTATTTTGATATGGGGAGCTACTCTTGTTGGATTGGCTGACAACTTTGTAAAACCTTTGTTGATTGGAAAAAAGACTCAGACTTATCCTTTGTTAACTTTCTTTGTTGTTTTAGGGGGAATCTTTACAATGGGATTCAAAGGTCTTATCGTGGGACCGCTTGTGTTGATGATATTTATGTCTCTACTCCATGTCTATGAAATGGAATATAGCAATGTTTTAAAAAAATAATAAATTAAATTAAGTTCATACGAAAACTGCAAAATCTACAAAACAAACATCTAAAAAAAAGGTGGAGATGAAAACTGCTATAAAATCTCATGCTTATTTATTGGGGTTAATTGCGGCGTTTGCCGGTTTTTCTTTGTATGCAGTTTTCTCTTTCTCAGGTTCTACTAGTAATTATATTAATGGTAGATATGCTTCTGTTTTAAATAGTGAAGATGGGGTGATCGAAGTAACGGAGGTGGCTGAAGATGTTTCTTATGAAATTTTTTCTGACGTAAAATCTAATGCTCCTCATGCTGTTGCGATTGAGAAATTAAGAGATCTTGGAGTTTTCGGAGGGTATAAAGATGGGACTTTTAAGCCTAATAAAGTAGCTTCAAGAGCTGAGACTTTGTCTGTTTTGGAGACAGCTGTTGATATAGATTTTGCGGGAGCTTCTTATGGAAATTGTTTTACAGATGTAAAAAATGAATGGTTTGCGGTGCCTGTATGTTATGCCAAAAATCAGGGATGGGTTGGCGGGCTTAGTAATGGAAGTTTTAGGCCAAGTGATGGCGTGAATTATCCTGAAGCCTTGAAAACAACTATTACTATTTTTGGATTTGAGGTGGCGGCTAGCGTGGATGTGGAACCACTAACGGGAGTGAAAGTTACAGCTTGGTATGCTCCTTATTTTGAGACCGCTATTAATTATGGGTTAATTGATGCTAATTTTGTTTTCAAAGGAGAACATCAGTTGACTAGAGCTGAACTTGCAGAATTGGTCTATCAGGCTATGAAGGCAAAGAAACTGTTCTAGTTTTTCGGCTTGTTAGATAAATAAGGCCTATTGTTAAAAGGATGATTGGAATTAGCAGCCAATAATATTTTTGTTGGGTTTGGTTTTGAGGATTTTCTGAATTTAAGGTTTCGGGTGGGGGAGGGGTCGTGATTTTGAAATCTTTGAGGATTAGTTTGTCCGTAGATTTTTCTAAGAGGAAATTACCTTCGGCGTTTTCCAGTAGAAGGGTTTGAAGTAAGTCGAAGTTGTATTTTTCTTCCAAAAAAATGATTTTGAGATTTTTATTTGAGACTGAAATTTCGAAATAGAAATCTTTCTCGATGGAGGGAGGTTTGGTAATTTTTCCTTTTAATAAATAGAGAGTGGTGTTTTTTGTGCCTTTGGTTGGTTCTCCCCAGTCCCAGAGATTTTTCGTAGAGGAAAGGGTTTTGATATTTAGGAGAGAGTAACTTTCTGCTTCTTTTGACTTTTGATAGGAAAGTTCTTGAACAATATTGTCAGATGGATCAATTAGTGAAATGGAGGCGTTGGTATTTTTGAGAGTCATTTTTAAATTTTCACCCTGCAGAACAAAGTAAGTATTTGGCAAGACCGATAAACCCTCCGGAATCTTAAAAATCTTGCCATTATTTAACTTCCAGTTGCTTAATGAAATTCTTTGTGGTGTTGTGTTATATATTTCTATCCATTCTTGCCCTTTGTCTGCCCCTTTTGGGTTGGGCATAATTTCAGTAATTAGGAGGATAGAGGGTGTAGTGTCGAATGTTTCACCAACACAAAGTTTTAAAGGGATTATGGTTATGAATAAGCCTAAAATGATAGTTAAAATTCTTTTCATGAAGTGATTATATTTGGCAAACATTAAATTTTCTTGAAATTTTTATAAAATTTCAACCAAAAGCTGATTGACATGGTCTTTGTATTTCCAGTAGATTGGAGGTAGCAAAATGTAAGCTTTGGCCTAGTAATTGAATTTAATCAAAAGAGAGAAAAGAGGTGATTCTATAAACACAAAGTCTTGATTGATACAGTTAAAAAAAATATCAGGATCGGTCAAAAACTTCTCTTAATAGAGGGGTTTGTGAGTGAATAGATTTACCACTGAAATATCTCATTTTGGGCTAAGGCTTAGATAAATTTATCTAACCTTATTAAAATGTGGCAAATCGTGATTTCGGCCGTGCTAGCGGTAGTTGTGGGGACCTTTGGGGGATATTATTACAGAAAAAAGCAGATTGAAGAAAAGAACAAAGATTTAGTTCAGAAGGCTGAGCAAATGCTCAATGATGCCAAGAACAAAGCTAAGGAGGTTCTTTATGAAGCCAGAACAGAGGCTTTCAAAATGCAGGATGAGTTAAAGAAGGAGGAGCATACTAAACAAGTCCAATTAGGACAAGTGGAGGATCGTTTGATGAAGAAAGAAGAATCTCTTGATAAGAAAAATGAAGAGGTTGAAAAAATGAGAGTGGAACTTGATGTGAAGGTTACTTCTATTAGACAGCTTCGTGATGAGGTTGAAGAAATCTATAAACTTCAATCTAGACAGCTTGAAAAGGTGGCTGAAATGTCTAAAGAAGAGGCAAAGGAAGTTTTATTGAAGAAGGTAGAAGAAGAGGCGAGAGAAGACATTGTTGCTCAAATAAAAAAGACTGAAAAAGAACTTAAGGACAAAGCTGATGAAAGAGCAAAGTGGATTATTGCGGATGCAATTTGCAGATATGCGGCTGAAACAACTGCCGAATCTACTGCTACAATCGTTAGTTTGCCGAGCGATGAAATGAAAGGCCGTATCATCGGTCGTGAAGGTAGAAATATTAATGCTTTTGAGCAAATCACGGGTGTTGATGTGATTGTTGACGATACTCCAGGATCAATTGTTCTTTCTGGTTTTGATTTGGTAAGAAGATATATTGCGAAGATTGCCTTGGAGAGATTAGTAGAGGATGGACGTATTCATCCAGCTAGAATTGAGGAGGTTGTAGAGAAAGTGAAAGACGAAGTAAATGTCCTTATTAAGGAACTTGGGGAGAAGGCGGTTTTGGAAACCAGTGTTACCGGTTTACATCCAAATTTAATCAAGATTTTGGGAAGATTGAAATTCAGAGTAGCTTATGGCCAGAATGTTTTGAAGCATTCTATGGAAGTTTCTTTCCTTGCTTCAAATCTTGCTTCTGAGCTTGGAGCTGATATTAGCGTTTGTAAAAAAGCCGGACTTTTACATGATATTGGAAAGGCGGTTGATCATGAAATCTCAGGACATCATGCTAAAATTGGAGGTGATATTGCTAGAAAATTTGGACTTCCACCGGAAGTTGTTCATGCAATTGAGGCTCATCATGGAAATCCTGAACCAGAGACTCTTGAGGCTAAAATTGTTCAAGTTGCCAACTTGATTTCTAGTTCTAGACCTGGTGCAAATAAAGAAAATCTTGATACATATATCAGAAGATTACTTGAACTTGAGAATGTTTGTAACAGTTTCGAGGGCGTACAGAAATCATTTGCGATTCAAGCTGGAACTGAAGTGAGAATCTTTGTAAATCCTGAAAAAGTGAATGATTTGGAATCTGTAAAATTGGCTCATGATATCGCTAGAAAGATTGAACATGACTTACAACATCCTGGAGCGGTGAAGGTTCACGTTCTACGTGAGACAAGAGTTGAGGCATTTGCGGAATAAGAAACGGATTTAAAAACTTGACTACTGAAATTAGCACTCTATAATACGGGGTGCTAATTTTATTTATTAACTATATTTATTATGACGAAGATTGTTCCGTTAAATGACCATGTGGTTGTGGAGGCGATTGAAGTGGAGACCAAATCTGAGAGTGGAATTATTATTCCTGATACAGCTTCAAAGGAGAAGCCAATGAAGGGAAAGGTAATTGCTGCCGGTCCAGGTAAGTTTGATGAAGATGGAAAAAGAATTCCAATGGATGTCGCAAAGGGCGATACAGTTCTTTTTACAAAATATGGCCCAACTGAATTCAAAATTGATGGAAAAGAATTTTTGATTCTTTCGGCGTCAGATATTTTCGCAAAATTGGAGGGATAGGCTTGGAAAAATAATAATTTAACTCTCAAAATAGTATGGCTAAACAAATGAAATACGGTGATGAAGCTAGACAAAAGCTTCTTGCTGGAGTGGAGAAATTGGCTAATGCAGTAAAAATTACACTTGGTCCAAAGGGACGTAATGTTGTTCTAGAAAAGAAATATGGTGGTCCGATGATTACCAATGATGGTGTTACTATTGCTAAGGAAATTGAACTAAAAGATCCGTATGAGAATATGGGTGCACAGATGGTGAAGGAAGTTGCGACAAAGACGAATGATGTGGCTGGAGATGGTACTACGACTGCAACGCTTCTTGCTGAAGCTATGATCAGAGAAGGCATCCGCAATCTCACGGCTGGCGCAAATCCAATGAAACTTAAGGTTGGGATTGAGAAGGCTGTAAAGGCTGTAGAAAAGGCTTTGGAGGAAATGGCGCTTCAGATCGGTGATAGTAAAGAAAAGATTGCGCAGGTTGCGACTATTTCAGCTCAGGATGAGAATGTGGGAAAGTTGATTGCTGAGATTATGGAAATGGTAGGAAATGATGGAGTAATCCAAGTGGAAGAATCTCAGACTATGGGATTGGAAAAGGAAGTAGTAGAAGGAATGCAATTTGATAATGGTTATATTTCTCCATACTTCGTGACAGATCCTTCTAGAATGGAGGCTGTTTATGATGATCCAAAGATTTTGATTACTGATAAGAAAATTGGTTCTGTTCAAGATATCCTTCCGCTACTTGAGAAAGTGGCTCAAAGTGGAAGAAAAGAATTGGTGATTATCGCGGAAGATGTGGATGGGGAAGCTCTTGCCACTCTTGTTTTGAATAAACTAAGAGGCGCATTTAGCGTGCTTGCGGTAAAAGCTCCAGGATTTGGAGATAGAAGAAAAGAAATGCTAAAAGATCTTGCTGTCTTGACTGGTGGGACTGTAATTAGTGAAGAGATTGGTTTGAAATTGGAGAGTGCGGAACTTGCTCATTTAGGAGAAGCTAGACGTGTAGTTGCTGATAAAGATAAGACTACGGTGATTGAAGGAAAAGGAAAGAAAGCCGAGATCAAGGATAGGATTGATGAATTGAAAGTGGTTCTTTCGAAGACAACATCCGATTTTGATAAGGAAAAATTACAAGAAAGATTGGCAAAGCTTTCAGGTGGAGTAGGAGTGATCAAAGTGGGCGCAGCTACGGAACTTGAGCTTAAGGAGAAAAAGTTAAGAATTGAAGATGCTTTGAATGCAACTCGTGCGGCCGTGGAAGAAGGAATTGTGCCTGGAGGTGGTGTGGCTCTATTAATGGCTATCAAAGTTTTGGAACATTTGAAAAGCGAAGATGCTGATGAAGCAACCGGTATCAAGATTGTTCAAAGCGTTTTGTCTGCACCTTTGATGCAGATTGCGGAGAATGCCGGAAAAGATGGAGCTGTGGTAGTGGACAAAGTTTTGAATGAAAAAGAAGGTTTTGGTTATGACGCTGCAAAAGATAAATATGTAAACATGGTGGAAGCTGGAATCATCGATCCAAAGATGGTTGTCCGAAGTGAGCTTGAGAACGCTGCCAGTGTGGCGGCAATTTTCTTAACCATGGAATGTGCAGTTTGTGATCTTCCTGAGGAAAAGAAAGATGATCATAATCACGGCGGTGGAATGGGCGGAATGGGTGGGATGATGTAGAGGGGGATTTATGCGAATTTTGAAAAGAGCTGCTTCAGAAATGAAGTGGCTCTTTTTTTGTGGAATGTAGTTGAAAATAAGCGGAAATGGAATAGGATGGGGGGTGTTCGGATAAATAGGAGTTATATGAAATACATGTTTTCCTTTTGGGGCTATCGCCCCAGCTCTTAAAAAAAGAATCCGATTTTGTTTTTCTTTTTTATAGAGGGGAATATATGGAGTTTCCTTCGCTACGCTACGGAAACATTTTTAAATTTAAAATAATCAGATATAATTAACGTGAATAACGAAAGTATATGACAGCGCAAATAGGAATACTAAACAAAAGGGCAATAGTTCTTGCGACGGACAGTGCCGTTACTATTCAAAACGGTCAAAGTGGCAAAAAAATTTACAATTCTGTAAATAAGCTTTTCGCATTATCTAAAATAAAGCCCATTGCTGTTATGATTTACGGCAATGCAGAGTTACTAGGTGCGCCTTGGGAAACAATGATAAAAGTTTATAGAAAACAGTTTAAAGGTGATTATAAAAAACTTGATGATTATGCTAATAATTTTATGAAATGGTTAGAGGAAGAAGCAAAAAGACTATTCTCTTCAAAAATTCAACAACAATATTTTCAAAGTTCAGTTGGAAGTTTTTATCATTCAGTTATTCTTTCGGCAATTAAAAAAGAGATGCAAAAGATGCTTGATGACAAGGGAACTATTGACGAAAAGGTGATTGTAAAATTTTCAAAAGATAAAATTAATGAAATACACAAGGTCTTAAAATCTAAAAATTTCATAAACAATTTTGATCAAAAATATTCAGACTACTTAATCAAAAAACACGAAAAAGATATTAATAAAATTGTTGACGAATTTTTCTCAAAATTATCTCTTAGCACCCCTTTCAAAAAGAAGCTACGAGAAATTGCATGTTATTTATTCACAAAAGATATTTTTTCTGGCCATTACTCTGGCGTAGTTATAGCAGGATTCGGTGATGATGAACTATATCCCTCTTTAGTCGAGTTTCAAATTGAGGGAGTTTTTGAAAATAGAATTAAATACAAAAGAGAAAATGTACGTGATATCCAATGTGATGGTTGCACCGCAAGAATAGTCCCTTTTGCACAAGATGATGTTATACATAATTTTTTATTGGGAATACATCCTGCAAACATAGAATACTTCGATGAAATTCTTAAAAAATACCCATCAACAATTGCTGACAACATTGGCAAGTTCCCCAAAAAAAAGAAGGATGCCCTAAAGAAAAAAATTGAGAAGAAAAATAAAGAAATATTTGATAAATTTTTAGCAGAAACACATAAACAATTTTCCGACCCAATTATTAGCATGGTAGGATTAATGCCCATAACTGAGATGTGTGATTTTGCAGAATCATTGATTAATTTAACATCGTTAAGAAAAAAGGTTACAATGCAAGATGAAACAGTAGGCGGAGAAACCGAGGTTATATCTATAACAAAAGGTGAGGGCTTGATTTGGATCAAACGCAAGCATTATTTTGACCCAAAGCTAAACCCAGGATTTGTTAACAATTACTTGAATATTTAAAAATATGCCAACAAAAGAACAAACAACTCAAAATCGACCTAAGGTATTCAAGACTTACAATGAAGCTATGGAAAATCTTTTTCCTAATATATGGAAAGAAGAGAAAAAAGAAGATAGAAAAGAGAAAAAAGAAACAGAGACTATGAAAGAATTGGCAAGCTCTATTTTAAGTAATTTTTAGGGGTTTTGGGCTCGGGCATTCACCCCTTTTATTCCCCTCTGCCCTTCGCCCATATTGCACGGGTGTAGCCTGTCGGCTATTATACACCCGTGCAACATCGTATATGCCGAAGCGTTAGCTGAAATAATTTCAAACCGATATAAATATGACTTTTCAAGATCATGATGAATGCGTAAGAAAAGTTATGGATTACTTTTCTTTAAAGAATATAAAATGCGAAAATTTTGAAAAAATAGTAGGTGCAGATGGTCCAAAAAGACCAGATTTACTATTAACTGACCTTAACACCCTCATTGAGATAAAAACAATTGCGCCATCGGCAGAGGAAAAAGAGGAGGAAGATAAAATAAAAAGAATGGTGAGCGATGGGGGTACCGCCTCATACACCTATCCAATTTTCAGAACAAAATTTAAAGATGACCTGGAGGACTCAAGAAGAAAGTTTAGAAATTTCGAGGATTATTCAACAGTTGTAATCATATTTGATTTATTTGGATTTCACTTTAAGCAACGACCGGAATTGCTTTTATGTGGAGAACAACAGTTAAATATAACCATCCCCAATGACTCAAAAGAAGAGCCATATGTTAACAGTAGCCAGCAAAATGATAGGTGTATTAGGCGAGATTTAAACACGGAAATTGGCGCAATTGTTTTTTACGATGACAAAGATTTTTTCAAAATCTTCTACAACATATTTTGTGAAGATAAAAGAAGAATTGATTCAACCATATTCAACTTCGATAATAATGAACATTACAATTTTATTGACGACAAAAGTAATCCATTAATAGTGAAGTTAAATGTTTGAAATTAAATCGGCTAACAGAGCATATTTGGCTCGGACTCCCTTATCTCAGCCTCGCGCATATTGACCAGTGGTAAGTCTTCGGCATATTATACCAGTGGCAAACATCGCTTATCCTTGGACGTTAAATGAAATAAAATTTGAGCGGTCAGTGTAGTCCTAGTTTATGAAGCCGGCAAAATATATCCATCTGCCAAATTAAAGGTAAACATACTGTTTTCGCACCTTCGTCCACTAGACGCGATTTCCATAAATCTAAATTTTTGTGATGAGCAGAAACTTCATTTGTAATCCATTTTGCTAGATGAGGATCTCTAACTACATCTTGTTTCCCAAAGGGGCGATCTACGGCGATGGTTGATCTAGCCAATTCTTCTGCAGGAATATTAATAATTCCTTGAGACAAATCAGCTTTCAAATCGCGAATTGTATAAATATGGCCCTGCGTTACAACAGATTCAGGCAAATCTGTAGAGCGTTGTGAAGAGCCGGCAATCATTAGAGCCAAATCCATAACTGGAGCAAAAGTATCACTATAATACTGTTCCAATTCTTCTGCAGTTAGAACATGACGATTTTGTGCTCGTTCATAATCGAAAAGCATAGCATTTTTAATCACACGACTAAAATGCTGAGTAGGATCTTCACCTTCTTTGGCCATGTCAACCAAGTGACTAATCGCAAAACGGTATAGTTCAACAACTTCAGGACCTCCACCTTCTTCTTGCATCGACGTCAAAATACTTTCTGCATAATCTTTCGGATCAGATGTAACTGCTCTGTCGCCATCTAAAACATCATCTATATGTCGGCAAAAAAAATAAGAGGCGCGAAAAACTTTTGCAGAAAGAGCGTTTTTCAAAGTAGATAAATATACCTTGAAAACAAGTTGCCAATATTTTGGCGACCTCATAACAAGGTGGCCGGCTTCCTGTAAACATAGTTTTTCTACGTTCATTCGTTCAGATTGGCTAGTGTTTAACCGCTTCGCGGCATATTATAACACCAGCCAATTTCGCATACACGCGAACGTTAGTCGAAATAATTATTTTAAATTGGGCAATATATGGATAAAATTACGATTCAATACATACAAGCTGTAATAACGATTTTATTAGGCATTATTGGGATTTTATTGCCTCAAAAATATAATCCTTTTCAGTTCAAAAGGTATGGCTTGGGAAGGATAATTTCAGACCTCTTGTCGGATAATGTAAAAAAGAAAATACCAAAAGTTATTGGGATATTATTAATATTTACAGGTGTAGTAGTTGGGGGGCTAACTCCTTTTCTGGGAGAAATGCCTTGGTAAAGTTTTTTATCGCATAAATAATAAAGCGATTCATAATTTTCCTATAGTGATCATTTATGGTATTTTACGAATGATTAAGTTTTTCTTTAATTGAAATTTTATATGTCAGAAGTAAAACGCAAATGGGATCTATTAAGTTCAGAAAGGAGAAAGGTTGTTATTGATGAAATAATTGCCTATTTTGGGACTGAAAGAGATGAGAAAATTGGGGTAATAGCTGCTGGGGATATGCTGGATTTCTTTTTACAAACAATTGGAGAAGATATATTTAATAAGGCGATTGAGAGTTCAAAACTGGTGATAAAACAGAGTTTTGATAATATGGAAATTGATTTAGATCTTTTATGTCCGAAAAAATGCTCGTAATGTTTTTGTGAGATAGCCTGTTTCTATTTTCTGGGGGTCTATGGCGGGAAGCGTTCTTAAAAGAGGGTTGAGTGGTGGAACTTGGTAAGTATTGGCACGCAATCTGGAAAGGGCGAGGGTGTCTGTTCCTGGTAAATAGGCTTCGGGGACAAATGATTCCATTACATCTTTTTGAATTAATGCTTCATAATTTGCTCGGCCGATGGTTTCTCTGAGTTGTTTGTGCTCGGTTAAAAGATTAGCGTATGTCGAGGTGTATTGGTGATAGAGTTTTAGAAATCTTTGGATGGTTTCGGTGTAGGCTAAAAATTCTTTGTCTACGGTTTTTCTTATTTTGAACCAAGTTAATAGTCCGATTGATTTGGGAGTGGATTTTGGGGGTTGATCGAGGTCTTGGGGTTCTTGTTCTGGGTTAATTGGTGGAAAAAATTCAGTAAGACTTTCATTGCTAGCTTGGTTTCCTGATAGCAATTGGATTAATTCGGCGGTTCTTCCTTTTAATAGCCTTTGGACTGTAGGGAGGAGGGCTTCCATTTCAGTTTGAAGCCCAAAACAGTTGTTTTCCATTCCGTGGAAAATTTTTTCTGCTGTTTCTACCCTAAGACCGATGTTTCTCAATATTCCCATTGCTTCTCCTCCCATAATGCATGCTGCGACGTTGATGTTGCCCATAGTATTTTGGTTAAGAAATTGAATATAGAGAGTTCTTTATAATGCTTGATTATGCATGGGGAGTCAATGGCTTGAAAATTGTTTTTTTGTCGGGTACTCTTTCGTGGAGCGTGTTTGTAAAAATAAATTATTAAAATGATGGATCGAAAGGAAGCAACTAGGCAATACAAGCAAACTGTTCAACCAATGGGAATTTATCAGATTAGAAATCTTTCAAATGGAAAGGTTCTTTTGGGAAGTAGCAAAAATTTGCATGGAGCTCAAAATCGTTTCAAACTTTTGCTTAATTTGGGATCACACATGAATCACGCTCTTCAGAAAGAATATATTGAGTTTGGCGAAGCGCAATTTGTTTTTGAAGTTCTAGACGAACTTTCTCCAAAAGATGATTTGGCCTACGATTATACTAAGGATTTAGAAACTTTGCTTTCCATGTGGGTGGACAAGGTGCAGCCTTATGGGGAGAAGGGGTATCATGTGATCTTGAATCGTTGATTTTTTGAGGTATAATAGAGATGGGTGACGATTCCGTTAAACGACCATTTCGAACAAAAACCACCTCAATATACGAGGTGGTTTTTGCGTTTGCCATGGTTGGTGGATCCGTGGGGAATTGAACCCCAGTTAATAGGGTGACGAATCCATTAACGAGACCACTCCGGACCCATCGTCTCCCCCCAATGGCATAATTGTTTTAGCAAACAAACATTAAATTTTCTTAAAATTTTTCTAAAATATTTATGAAATCGGAAGGGCTTAAACCATCTCTTTTTTTCTCCCTTACTCTATGTTAAGCTTGAGCAAGCTTTTAACGAAAATAAATATGGTTAAAATAAATAATTCCAAGGGTGATGGTGTAATCGATTTAAGAGGATCTAGGAATGAAGAAACGAGAGAGATGCCCGAGGATGAACCAGAGTTTGAAATTACTTCAATGGATGATGAAGGAGAAACTGAAATGCATCATTTGAAGGCTTCTCCGATTAAAGAAGCTGATATTTCTGAAATGAGAACTGCGGAAAATGTACGGGTGAAATTCGATAAATTTGCGAGTTTGGTAGCGGCGCATGCTACTCCGGAATTAGTGGAACAATGTCGAGATGAAGAGGTGATTGTTAGTACGAATTTGCTTACCGATTTGGCTAATTCCGGGAAAAGCAATGATGGTAAAAAAATTCCAATGATCTTTTTGATCGGAATTGTTTTGGGAATTGGTTTAACCTATATCCTTTTAAAATCGTAAAAACATATGGCAAAGTTAAAATACAAACGGATTTTATTAAAGCTTTCGGGGGAAGTTTTCAAAGGGAATTTAGACAGTGGAATTGATGGAAAATCGTTAATGGGATTTGCGGCAGAAATCAGGAAATTGCAGAAAATGGGGGTGGAGGTAGGGCTTGTGATCGGTGGCGGAAATATTTGGAGATATCGTGATAATAAAGATTTGAAATTAGATAGAGTGACTTCTGATACGATCGGAATGTTGGCGACGGTAATGAATGCTTTGGCGCTACAAGCGGCACTTCGAGAACTGAAAGCGGACGTGGTGGCGGTTAGTAATTTACCATGCAAAAAAGCTCTGGAAACGTATACTCCGGATTTGGCCAGAAAATATATGGATCAAGGAAAAATCGTGATTTTTGCGGGAGGAACAGGACATCCATTTTTCACGACTGATTCTGCGGCGGCTTTAATGGCTTTGGAAATGGGCTGTGATGTGTTGTTGAAAGCGACTAAGGTGAATTATGTTTATGATAAAGATCCAATGAAGTTCAAAGATGCTAAAAAATATACAAAGTTGAGTTATCAAGAAGTAATTGAGAAAAATTTGGGAGTGATGGATTTAACTTGTGCGTCACTTTGCAAAGAAGTTAAAATGCCGATGATGGTTTTTAACATTAATGAAAAAGGTTCTTTAGAAAAAGCTGTAAAAGGCTTACAAATAGGCACTATTATTAATTAATTAACAAATTTATCTATGTCAGCACAAAGTGTATTGGATCAAGCTAAAATTGAGTTTGAAAAAGCGATAACTCATCTACAAGAAGAATATAGCCGTTTGCAAGTTGGACGTGCCAATCCAGCTCTTGTAGAAGGTATTCATGTAGAAGTTTATGGCGCTTCTCAGCCGATTAAAGCGATGGCGAGTATTTCTATTCCTGATTCCAGGACAATTCAAATTCAACCATGGGATAAGTCTTTATTGGCTGCTGTTGAAAAAGGAATCGTAGGATCTGGACTAAATTTCAACCCAATAAATGATGGAATTTGTGTGAGAATATCTATTCCACCATTAACAGAAGA
>JBAYNL010000018.1:0-13909 GCA_041678805.1 Candidatus Altimarinota bacterium
AATCATTCTAGATACTGGAAATATCGGCTATCTCGTAGGTCTCTCCAAAACAGTCAACGCCAACGTAAATGAAGATGAAAACATTTCATTGTTCATCCATAGCCACATCCGTGAAGATGCATTTGATTTATATGGATTTAACACCTATGAGGAACTAGGATTTTTTAAACAACTTATTAGTATCAATGGTATTGGCCCAAAAGTAGCAATGGAAATTATTTCAATCGATACAGACAAAGTTAAATTAGCCATCGTTAATGAAGATGATAAATTTCTATGCAAAATTCCTGGAATCGGAGCAAAGACAGCCAAAAGAATTGTTCTTGAATTAAAAGGTAAAATAGACCTCGAACAACTCGACAGGCCATATCAAAAAATAGACGAAAAAATTGACGATGAATCTTATGATGCTTTAGAAAAACTCGGATACCAACCTCAACAAATTCGCAAAATTCTAAATAATCTTCCTGCTAATATCAAAGATACCGAAGAAATCATTACTTACTTCCTCAAGAACGTATAAATGAGAAAATCACCTCATTCTTTCCTAATCACAGATAAATCAAACATTACCTATCTTTCAAATTTCACAGGATCAAATGGCTTCATGTTGCTTGTTGGAAATAAGCATTATTTATTTACCGATTTTCGCTATATCGAAAGAGCAAAAAATACTATTAAAAATAATATTACCATCATCGATAGTACCAAAATGTGGAAAGATTCTGTCGTGTTAGAAAAAAACTGGCATCGCATTTTGAAAAAACATAAAATCAAATCCATCGGAATCAACGAAAACAATTTAACCATCTCCCAATTTAAGAAATTCCAAAAAATTTCTAAAATCAAAGGTCAAAAAATCACCTTTAAAGCCACGCCAAATATCATTGAAAATCTTCGCGAAATAAAATCAAAAAAAGAAATAGAACTCATCATAAAAAGCCAAAGATTAAACGAAAAAAC
This sequence comes from Candidatus Altimarinota bacterium, assembly GCA_041678805.1. Lineage (GTDB taxonomy): Bacteria > Patescibacteriota > Gracilibacteria > UBA1369 > LOWO2-01-FULL-3 > CAINDQ01. The sequence goes on from JBAYNL010000018.1 coordinate 964, forward strand.
ATTCATTTTGATCAAAAATTTTATACAAAAAAACACCAGTCAAAAAGCCAAAATAACCGAATTAGACATAGTGTGGAAAATTAAAGAATTTGCACATTTTTTAGGAGTAGAAGAATTATCATTTGAACCGATAGTGGCCTTCGGAAAGCACTCCTCCATGCCCCATCATCTTTCCGATAAAACAGTTCTTAAAAAAGGAGATATCATTTTAATCGACATGGGAATGAAATATCAGGGATATTGTTCTGATATGACCAGAATGATTTTTACAAAACCACCAACTAAAGAAGAAAGAGAAATTTATAACCTCGTTCTCAAAGCTCAAGAAAGTGCTATCAAAAATATCAAAGCAGAAATCTCCGGGAAGAAAGCTGACAACTTCGCTAGAGACATTATTAAAAAAGCTGGATATGGCAAAATGTATGGCCACTCAGGCGGACATGGCGTTGGATTAGACATTCACGAATCCCCTTCTCTCGCCGAAACTTACAAAGATAAATTAAAAGAAAATTCAATCATCACAGTAGAACCAGGAATTTACCTTGAAGGAAAATTTGGAATACGAATCGAAGACATGGTTTTAGTCACAAAAAATGGGACAAAAAACCTGACCAAAATTAATAAAAAAATCTAAAGACTAAAAAACGGCAAATATCACACCATTTGACCCATACAAGTCAAGCACTAAACCTTCCTTTAAACTCAACTTTTAACTAAAATCACACACATATAAGTATCATATATCTCACCCGATTTTATGTGTGGAATATTCGCCTATTACGGTCCTAAAAAAGATGCCCCAAAATTAGTCATTGAAGGACTAAAAAAATTGGAATATCGAGGATATGATTCCTGGGGATTAGCTTACAAAACAGATGAAGATATCATCATTTATAAAAAGGTTGGCAAAATTAGTGATGTAAAAACCATAGATTTTAAACCAACTTCTTCTAATTTAGCGATGGGTCATTCTCGCTGGGCCACTCATGGAGGAGTTACTCAAAAAAATGCACATCCTCACGCTACTGAAAATAGAGAAATTGTTTTAATTCATAATGGAATTTTAGAAAATTATCTTCCAATCAAGAAAACCTTACTTAAAAAAGGTCACAAATTTACTTCTGAAACAGATACTGAAGTTATTGCTCATCTAATTGAAGAATACTGTAAAAAGAATACTTTCGAAGACAGCGTAAAACTAGCCATTAAAGAAATGGAGGGCCGCTACGCCATTGTTGTTATGAAAAAAGATGAGAATAAAATTGCTGCAGCCAGAAAAGGATCCCCTCTGATTATCGGAGTAGGCAAAAATGAAAATGAATATTTCATCGCTTCAGATATCCCTGCATTTCTATCCCACACAAATAAAGTTATCTATCTAGATGACAATCAAATAATTTTCATCAACGACAAGAAAAGTTCCTTCTTTGACATTGCCCAAAACACCACAGTAAAAAAACGTACTATTCAGATTGATTGGGAAGAGGAAAGTGCTGAGAAAGGACAATTCCCTCATTTCATGATCAAGGAAATTACTGAACAAAAAGACACTCTCGCTCGCGCGATTAATCAAGATCCAAAAATTATTGAACACGTTGCAAATGAAATCAAAAAAGCTTTTGGAACATATTTGGTAGGTTGTGGGACAGCCGGAAAAGTTTGCATGGTTGGAGAATATTTATTCGCCAAAATCGCAAAAAAACATATTAACTTCAAATTCGGATCTGAATTCAGAAGTCAGAAAAACTTCCTCACAAATAAAACATTGATGATTGCAGTTTCTCAATCAGGAGAAACCGCGGACACTCTAGAAGCAATTGAAATCGCTAAACAAAAAGGAGTAAAAATTGTTGCCATTGTTAACGTAGAAAATTCATCTATCGCTAGAATGGCAGACATTGTAATTCCCATTAAAGCAGGCCTTGAAAAAGCCGTAGCTTCAACCAAAGCGACTACTTCGCAACTAGCAATTTTGACCCTCCTAGCCTACGCCTGCAACGGAGGAGTAAATGAAGGCAAACAACTCTTAATTACTACAGCCGCTCAAATTAATGACATGTTAAACCCTCGCTACGAAGAACATATCATGAAATTAGCAAAGAAAATCAAAGACGTTGAATCAATGTATATCATTGGAAGAAATTGCAATTATCCAATCGCTCTTGAAGCCGCAATAAAACTACAAGAAGTTTCATATATTCACGCTGAAGGATTTGCCGGAGGAGAATTAAAACATGGACCTATCGCCCTTATCTCAAAAGGAACTCCTGTTATCGTTCTTGTAGAAAACAATGAATATCGCAACGAAATTTTATCAAACGCTCTCGAAGTAAAAGCCCGTGGCGGATATATTATCGGCGTCTCTCCGATCAAAGAAGAAGTTTTTGATTTTTGGATACGCGTCCCAGATCCAGGAGACACTTACCCTATCGTCAACATTATTCCTATACAAATCTTGGCATATCAACTTGCCATATTACGTAAGAATAATCCTGACATGCCAAGAAACTTGGCAAAAAGTGTAACCGTAAAATAATATGCGTAAAATCTTCACCAAAAAACAAAACAAAAGGTTGTTGATTATTACAATGACCACTCTTTTAACGATCTTAATTTTCGGAATTCTCTCTTTGGTTGCTTACCAAGAAACACACCGTTACAAAGCCTGTCAGGAATATCAATTTAACAGCGGATATGCCATTGAAAATCGCATCAAAGGAATAGATCTACTTACAGGATATTACATAGATACACCAATTCTCTCCTGTGCTTCAAAAGTTCAAAAAGAAGAACTTTACTATGAAGATAAAGGTCCATACACAGAGACTCGTTCTTGCGAAATAGGAAAAGAAAATAAAACTTATATCGCCACCAACTATGAAAGATGTCCTTTGGGATGTTTCGGAGGAAAATGCATGTCCAAATGTGAAGCTCCAAACTCAGAAAATCTTTTCGTAAAAGGACTTTCCTATGGAGTTGCAACCAACAGCACCTCTCTAAATTCAGAAAACAATGATCCATCCATTCATTACGATCATTGCACCGACAGTAACAATACAGAAAATCTATTATTGTCAAAATACGTTTCCAAAAATAGTTGTGACCCCACTAACTATCTCACTTCAAAAGTTACAGAATGTTCAGATGTATGTTTCGATGGAGCCTGCCAAAAAAACGACTTCCGCTACTGCGGTGATTCCGATCAAGAGGATAAAGGACAAACACAAGGAACCATTTCTTACTACGACCCCATCTCCAAAGAGGCAAAAACCACTACTGATTCTTGCCAAGATTTAAAGACGGTTACAGAATATTTCTGCGGTCCTGATAAAATGCCACACAAAATATTCCTCACCTGCCGCAACCAATGCTCTAACGGACAATGCCTACCACAATAAATAGTTGTTTCAAAAAAAGTTCATTCTTGTTATAATTCACACAAGAATTTTTCCTCATTCCATATGTATACAAAAAATACCAAACTTGTTTGTACGTTAGGTCCAAGCAGCGACTCTGTTTCAGAAATCACGAATCTTATTCATGCTGGAATGAATGTCGCTCGTTTAAATTTTTCTCACGGAACTTATGAGCATCACACCAAGATCATCAACAATCTCCGAAAAGCTGAAAAAATTACAGGTAGACGCATCGCCATTTTACAAGATCTACAAGGCCCAAAAATTAGGTTAGGAGATATTCCCGGAGAAGGAATTGAAGTCAAAAAGGGAGAAATTATTAATCTCACCATAAAAAAAGTTTCAGGGAAAAGAACTGCCAAAGAAATTTTGATTCCAATTCAATACAAAGGAATTGTTAAAGACGCCAAAGCAAAAGATATCTTGCTAATCAGTGATGGAATTATCGAAATTAAAATCGAAAAAGTAACAAATGAAAGTTTATTTTGCCGAGTAACAGCTGGAGGACTTCTAAAAAGTAACCAAGGAGTAAATTCTTCAACCGCTTCCATTTCAGCAAAACCAATCACCGAAAAAGATCGAAAAGACTTAACTTTCGGACTAAAAAATAATGTAGATTATGTCGCACTTTCTTTCGTTAGATCCACAAAAGATATTCAAGAACTTCGTGAACTCATTCACAAACATAAGAAAGACACTAAAATAGTCGCTAAAATTGAAAGACACGAAGCCGTTCAAGCTCTCGAAGAAATAATTCAAATTACCGACGCCGTAATGGTAGCCAGAGGAGATTTAGGAATTGATCTTCCTGCAGAACAAGTCCCTATCGTTCAAAAAAGAATGATTGCTTTAGCTAATAAATACGCCAAACCAGTTATTACCGCCACCCAAGTTCTGCAATCCATGGTAGAAAATCCAATGGCCACAAGAGCTGAAATTTCAGATGCCGCCAATGCGGTTTTTGATTCTACCGACGCAATCATGCTCTCAAACGAATCTGCCGTCGGTAAATATCCAGTCAGAGCAACTTCGACTTTAAGCAAAGTTGCCGAAACTGTAGAAAAAGAAATGGAACGCCACCCCGAGATCTTAGAACACCTATCAGTACGCAGAATTTCAGGCACTATCAACGCCACCTGTGCAAGCGCCTGCGAACTAGCAAGAGATACCAAAGCTCATTTTATAGTCGTCTATACCGAAAGCGGATACACTGCCAGACACGTCGCAAAATACCGTCCATCAATGCCAATTATCACAATCACTACTTCAGAAAGTGTCGCTCGAGAACTTTGTCTCGTCTGGGGATTGAACAAAATTCTTATTCACAAAATAGCTGGGAAAGGAAGCCAAAAAACAGAAGGAATCGTCCAATTACTTACAAAGACAAAAACAGTCAAAAAAGGTCAAAAGATTGTAATAGTTGGAAGCGCCAGCAAGCAAGAAAAAATAATTTCAACTTACAAGATATAATGATCACAATTGGAATTGATCCCGGAACAGCTACGACAGGATTCAGTATTGTCGAAAAAAACAACAAAGGGGAAATTAAGCTCCTAGATTACGGTTGTATCAAAACAGCCGCTGGATTAGCCATGGGAATCCGCTTAAATCAAATTGCTAAGGATTTACAAACATTGATAAAAAAATGGAAACCGAATCATTCCTCCATCGAAAAATTGTTTTTTAATAAAAATGTTAAAACAGCCATTACCGTAGCACAAGCTAGAGGCGTAATCCTCCAGATTTTGGAAGAAAATCATATCGAACAAGACGAATATACTCCACTCGAAGTAAAATCAGCCGTTTGTGGTTATGGGAAAGCAGATAAAAAAATGGTCCAAGAAATGGTCAAAATAATACTTGGATTATCGAAAGTTCCAAAACCGGATGATGCCGCAGATGCCATCGCCCTGGCCTTATGTTCAATCAACTCTTTAAAAATAAATAGAAACAAATGAAAAAGACTTTAGCCATATTGTGGGCAGTCATAATCTTGGGTAGCGCCTTTATCGCTATAAATATATTTAAACCAAACGTTATCGACTTAAAAGATAAATTCCCTACTCTAAACAAAACTCCTATATCCGATAAAATTCCTCAAAAAGAGGAAAATAACGAACCAACCCAATCTTATGAAGAATATCTTCTATTAGGCGACAGATACATCACCAATAAAAACTATCCCCTAGCGATTGAGAATTACAGATTAGCCCTCAAACGCAATCCCGAAAACATCACTCCCTATGTCAAATTAGGGGCAACTTATCTAAAAAACAACGAGCCTACAAAAGCTTATGATTACTTTTTGAAAGCATTGAAAATAAATCCAGATTCTTTGACATCTCAACTCGGAGTCGCTCAATCCTTCATAAACATCAGACAATTCGAAAAAGCTCGCGACTACCTTGTCACCTTAGATCAAACCAAATACGAAATAAAATATTACAACGCTTTAATCCTTATCCTCTTTAAAGAATTCGATAATGCCGAAATAGTTCTCAATGAAATTGTTACCGCAAAAGAAAAAGTAGATGATAAATTTCTAAATTATTCTCAAAAATTTTTGGATAAATATAAAACTTTTTCATCATTTAAAGAAGGTGACAATTTATTCTTGGAAACACTCATTGCTAAAGCTTTAACCGAGGTAGAACAATATGACGCTGCAGTTCCCCTTCTCTACGATGTCATCAATCAGAAACCAAATTATCGCGATCCTTGGATTATTTTAGGATACGCTTATCTCAAAACAGGGAAAACAGGAGATGCCATCGATGCTTTTTCCAACGCTCAAACCAAATTTCCAGATAAACCAGAAACTTTATTTTTTCTAGGAATTTCTTATTTTGCCAACAGCAATTTGGAACGCGCCGTTTATTATTTGGAAGAAGCTGAAGAGAAAGGATATGAACCAAAGGATATCCTCAATATGAAATTAGGAGACATCTATATGCAACAAGGTAAATACGAAGATTCTGCTAATAAATATGATGAAGTGTTAAGTGTAAATACCAGTAATCTCGACATATTTAACAGAGCAATCTGGATTTACATTGAAAAACTAAACAATCCCACCAAAGCACTGGAATTAGCTCAAAAAGCAGTAAAGTCTTTTCCCGATAACGCCATGAGCCATAACCTATTAGGATGGGCCTATACTGCCTCAAATGATTTTGAGAAAGCAAAAGAGAGTTTACAAAAAGCTCTCGAATTGGATGAGAATCTTGACGCTGTATATTTAAATATTGGCATTTTATATGAGAAACAAGGCGTAGATGATAAAGCCAAAGAGTTCTATGATAAAGCCCTACTCTTGGGACAAGGAAGTTCCGTGGGCAACCTTGCCAAAATCAAAATTCAAAATCTCGCTAATAAAACCATCCCAAAAACTTAAAACAATTTAATTATGCCAATAATAGTTGCAGCTATAATTTTCATCTTTGGAACAGCCATCGGAAGCTTTTTAAGTGTCGTGGTATATCGCCTAAAAACCAAGAAAAAAGGAATTATGTTCTCGCGATCAATATGTCCAACCTGCAAGAAAAAATTAAAATGGAACCATCTCTTCCCAATTTTTAGTTGGTTATTTTTAAAAGGGAAATGTGGATATTGCGGAGCAAAAATATCTTCACACTATTTAACCTTGGAACTAGTTACTGGATTAACATTCCTTGCAACTTTCCTAAGTTTCAATTTCCTGACAGCAACACCCTTCGCCTCTGCCCCCGATTTATTCCTATATTCAATGGATTGGCAAATTTTTGGATTATTTATTTTTTATATCATTGAGTTTAGTCTACTCATCGGAGTATTCTTTTACGATTACATGTATCAAGAAATTCCAGACTCCTTATCTATCCCTGCAATCATCATCGCCCTAGCCAAAGGTCTTATCTTAAGTGACCCTACTTTTTTAAGCATGATTATAGGAGGTACCGGAATATTTACCTTTTTCTTCCTTCAAATTTTAGTTTCGAAAGGAAAATGGATGGGAGGAGGAGATCTCCGCATGGGAGTCTTGATGGGCTTACTTTTGGGATGGGAAAAAGCTTTAATCGCCCTAGTGATAGCGTACATTTTAGGATCCATCGTTGGATTAATCTTAATTCTTTCCGGTAAAGCAAACCGAAAATCCGCAATTGCTTTTGGGCCATTTTTAATAATTGGAACAACCATCATGATCTTTTTTGGAGATTTAATCTTAATCTCATATCTCTCACTTTTAGGGATGTAATCAAAGAAAAGTGCCAAAATTAGAGCAACCTGATTTAATAAAAACAGCCGATCTCTCTTTACGGAAACTACGCCTTTCAGACGCAAAATCAATTCATGCAAAATTTTATCAACCAGAAATTTTGAAGTGGATGTTTTTTCAACCACGCAAAAATTTTAGCCCAGAAGATCAAAAAGAATGGATCAAAAAAATTCTAGCAAAAAGCAAAGAACATCGAGTTTATGTTTTTGGGATCACTCTCCCCTCTTCAAACGAAATTATCGGCATTATCAGTCTCGAGAAATTTAATTGGGCAAACAAAAACGCTCAAATAGGATATTGGCTCACAAAAGAACATTGGGGCAAAGGAATAATCCCAAAGGCAGTAAAAACAATTTTAAATTTCGCATTTAAAAAATTACGATTACATCGAGTTTACGGAGCCGTTTTTTCAGAAAATCTAAAATCTCAAAAAGTTCTCGAGAAATGTGGATTTACCAAAGAAGGAACTACTCGCCATGCCACCTACAGATTTAGGCGCTGGCACGATAAAATAAGATACGGTATACTAGATTTCGAATTTAAAAAATAAATAAATTTGCATGAAAGCAGTCATTTTAGCTGGAGGAGGAGGAACAAGACTTTGGCCATTATCTACTAAAGAAAAACCAAAACAATTTCACAGTATTGTTTCCGATAAAACAATGTTGGAAGACGCAATTGATCGTTTAGATTTTCTCAAAAAATCTGATATTTATATTGCCATCAACAAAAAACATCTAGAATTAGTCAAAAAGCTTTGCCCGAAAATTCCTTCAAAAAATATTATCATTGAACCAGATTTAAGAGACACAGCCTCCGCTATCGGCTTTACAGCCGCAATTATAGAAAAAAGACACCCTGGAGAAATTATGGCAGTTATTTATGCTGATCATTCAATTCAAAATAAAAAAGAGTTTCAGAAAAAGCTTTTAGTAGCCGAAGAAGTAGCCAAAAAAGAAAATACTCTAAATATTATCGAAGTTGTCGCCACCGAACCAAATACCAATTATGGTTATGTTAAACTTGGGAAATTAGATAAAAAAATCCCAGGAACAGAAATTTACGAATTAGATAGTTTTGTTGAAAAGCCAAATCTAAAAAAAGCCAAAGAATTTGTAAAATCAGGAAAGTACCTCTGGAATACCGGAATTTATGTCTGGAAAGCCCAAACTCTTCTGGATTATTATAAAAAATTACTCCCTGATACGCATCAAAAATTTGTAAAAATGATGCTGAAATACGACACAAAAGATCAAGATAAAACAATCAACACCCTCTACCCAAAACTGGAAAAAATTTCAATCGATTATGCCATCATGGAAAAAGTCGATCCTAAAAAAGTTCGCATAATTAAAGCAAAAAATCTGGGACTCTTAGATCTTGGAACATGGGAAAGTGTTTGGCCATTTCTCTCAAAAAAATCACATAAAAACACCCTCCTCCACGACTGTAAAGACTGCATTGTATACAGTGAAGACAAAACTAAAAAACTAATCGCTATCGGACTAAAAGACATGATTATCATAGACACCAAAGATGGCCTATTAGTATGCAAAAAAGAGAACGCTAAAAGAATCAAGGAAATTAGGCCTGATGATAAAATATCGTAAATCATAAAAAGGCTTACCATAACTAATTTCCCCTTTTAAAACAGCCATCCTTTGAGTATAATTCACGGGCAAATTTGTGAAGTAATATTTTATGGGCCAAAATCACGAAATTGAAGTAAAACCAAAACCATGGGGAGAGGAAATTTGGTTTGCCTATACTGATAAATACGCCGGTAAGATTTTGAAAGTGAAAAAAGGACATCGTTATAGCCTTCAATATCATGAGAAAAAAGAAGAAACTCAGTACATCTATAAAGGAAAAGTGAAATTTTCTTTCGGCACAGACGTTTCAAACCTGCAAGTCAAAATTTTAAATACAGGTGACAAAATAGATGTCCATCCATATACTATCCACCGCTTGGAGGCACTCGAGGACAGTGAGATCTTCGAAGTATCCACTCCCGAGCTAGACGATGTAGTAAAAATCGACGACGACTACGGAAGAAGTGGCAAAGGTAATAATGAAGAACTAGATAAAAAGTTATCAAAAGATTTAACAATTTAATAATCATATACCCCCGACATTTATGAAAAAATTCTTTTCCGCAAAGCTAGTAGTAATCATCCTAGCAGCCCTATTTTTGGGATTTTTTGATTTACCAGGAGCGACTCAGAAAGCAATTATTCCATTCATTCCAGAGTCAATCACAAAAACCAAGATTAACCTTGGACTAGACCTTCAAGGAGGATCTCAACTAGATTACAAGATTGACCTTCGTAGCGTTCCCGAAAAAGATCGCAAAGGCATCGTTGAAGGAGTAAAAACAGTTATTGAAAAACGTGTCAATGGTTTAGGAGTAGCAGAACCAAATATTTACATGTCTGAGATTGCAGGAGAAACCCATATTATCGTTGAATTGGCTGAAACCGGAACCATTGCTCCAGAAGATATCAAGACTTATTTAGGAACTGATAAAGTCCTCGCCGATTTAACCGATGATGACAAAAAACTTATTAGCTTAGAAAAGGCAAAGGCTACCGTCGGAAAAACCATTCAATTGGAATTTAAAGAAGAAAGAGAATCTCTTGATCCTGCAGAAAAAGAGAAAGTAACCACAAACGCAGAAGTAGCACTAGCCAAAATTCAAAAAGGAGAAAAATATGAAATAGTCGGACAAGAAGAACAACAAGCTTATCCTGGAAAAGTTAAATTTGAAACTGTCGATTTCGTTTTCAAAGACAAACTTCCAAGCGCTTTACAAGAAATCCTTCCAAAATTAGAAATTGATGAAATAAATAGCAAATTAGTCGAAATTGGCGGAGTCTTTGCCGCAAATCTTGATGGTCAAATGCAAGAACAAACCGGTTTGGCTATCGTAAAACTATTAGATAAAAAAGATGAGGTTAAAAATGCACAAGAAACATCCGTTAGTCATATCCTAGTCAGCTTTAAAGATGCTAAAGGAGCTGACGCCACAGTAACAAGAACTGAAGATGAAGCGTACAAACTTGCTAAAGAGATTCAAGATAAAATAAAAAAAGGTGAAGATTTTGCTGTATTAGCTCAACAATATTCCAATGACGAAAGTAACAAAGACCAAGGTGGCCGTTTAGAAAAACCAGTCACAGGAGATGGTTCATACGTATATGACTTCGAACAAGCAGCTCTTGCCCTAAAGGCAGCTGGAGATCTTACTCAAGAACCAGTAAAAACAACCTTTGGATATCACATCATCAAAGCAACCGAAATTAAAACAGACGTAAAAGAGACTAAATATAAATATGAAACCATCACCTATTCTACAGTTCCAGATCCATGGAAAGAAACAGGATTAAACGGAAAACATTTCGTACGTGCAGACGTCCAAATCGACAATTTTTATCAACCATATGTCAGCATTCAATTTAATGAAGAAGGAGCTAAATTGTTTGAAGAAGTCACCGGCCGAAATGTTAATAAAAGAATCGCGATTTTCGTAGGTGGAGAATATATTTCTTCTCCAAAAGTTAATGAAAAAATAGCAGGAGGAAATGCTCAAATCTCAGGACAATTCACTAACGAAGAAGCCAAAAACCTAGCTCAAAACCTAAATACAGGAGCAATCCCCGCTCCAATTATTCTATCAGGAGAATACACAATCGGAGCAACCTTAGGCCAATCAGCTTTAAACAAGAGTTTATTCTCAGGGTTTTTGGGACTATTAGCGATCATGATCTTCTTAATCGCTTATTATAGAGTATCTGGAATTGTCGCAAGTATCGCTCTTGTATTATATTCAGTGATGCTTGTCTTCCTTGTAAAATCATCTCTCCCCCTTGGCCTTGCTCTTTTAATTTCTCTAATTATTTTCGGTTATATCGTTATCAAGGTTGTTAACAATAAAGATTCTGGATGGGAAAAATTCCTCTCTTTCTTATTAGCCTGCGTCGGATTTTTCTTCCTAACATATTTATTAAAAGGCGGAGTAGTTCTAACCGTAGCTGGTATCGCTGGTATCGTAATATCAATGGGAATGGCTGTAGATGCCAACGTCTTAATTTTTGAAAGATTTAAAGAAGAAATCAAGTCAGGGAAAACATTTGGAGCTGCTCTAGATGCCGGATTTGCAAGAGCATGGAGTTCAATTAGAGACTCCAATTTCTCCACTTTAATTACTTGTGGATTATTATTTTATTTTGGAAGCTCAACTATTAAAGGATTCGCCTTCAACCTTTCAGCAGGTATCGTAGTTTCTATGTTCACAGCTATTACCATCACTAAAACATTAATGTCCGGATTCGTAGGTAAAAAAATGGCTGAAAATTTAAAATTATTCGGAATCAATCCTGACAAAAAACCTATTCATATCAGATTCTTGAAAGCTAGCAAAACATGGTTAACTATTTCCGGAGCTTTAACAGGAATAGCCCTAATAGCGTTCTTTATCTTCGGATTTAACCTGGGAACAGACTTTACTGGAGGAACTTTGTTGGAATTTAAGTTTAAAGAACCGATTACTAAAGAAGTTCTTGCAACCAAACTTGTAGAAATCGAGAAAGAAATTAACGCTGCAAATGCCACAACTCCTACAACCCCAGCAGTAACTGCAACTACAGAAACAAAAGTTGCCGAAACAAGTAAACTCGATGCTGTAATAACTTCTCCCGAAACAAACAAAGTTGATTTTGCTTCAGCAAAAATAGTTATTGGAGATGACAACAGCTTCATTGTAAAAACTAAATATCTAGATTCAGCCACCCATGATCGAATTATTACAAAGATGAAAGAGCGTCTTCCAGAATTTGCAGAACCAAGATTCACCACTATTGGCCCAACAATGGGAGCAACTTTGCTACAAAAAGCATTATTCGCCATTATTCTAGCATCTATCGCAATCATCATATTTGTCGCATTAGCATTCCGTAAGATTCCAAAAGAAATTGGTCCATGGAAATTTGGAGTAGCCGCAATCGTCGCCTTAATCCATGATCTCTTAATAATGACTGGAATCGTAGTACTCCTAGGCCAAGTATTTAATGCCGAAATAGATGGCCTCTTCATTACCGCCCTATTAACAGTTATCGGTTATTCTGTAAATGACTCCATTGTTATCTTTGATAGAATTAGAGAGAACGTTTTAATGGCTGGAAAAAATGAAAAGTTTGAAGATATTTGTGAAAAATCTATCAATGAGACCCTAGCTAGATCCATTAATACAACTTTAACCACGTTAATTCCATTATTC
>JBAYNL010000019.1:0-13705 GCA_041678805.1 Candidatus Altimarinota bacterium
AATTACAGCGCGTGGAGTAAGTGCTGCAACAGAATCCACAACAATCACGTCAATTGCATTACTTCTAACCAACGTTTCCAAAATTTCTAAAGCCTGTTCTCCACTGTCTGGCTGAGACAAAAGCAATTCATCAACTTTTACACCGATTCTTTTTGCATACTCTGGATCCAAAGCATGCTCAGCATCCACAAACGCTCCGACTCCTCCCATTTTTTGAGCCTCCGCAATAATATGTAAGCTCAAAGTAGTTTTTCCAGAACTTTCCGGTCCAAAAATTTCAATCACTCTTCCTCTTGGAACACCTCCTCCAAGGGCAATATCCAACGAAACAGATCCAGTAGGAATAGTCTCAATAGGAACTCTATTGGCTTCCCCCATTTTCATAATAGAACCCTTCCCAAAGTTTTTTTCAATCTGGGCCATCGCTAGGGCTATAGCTTTTTCTTTTTCACTTTGCTCTTTCATAGAAATGATATTAAAAAGTATTCGTCCCTGAGTATAAGGTGAGTAAGCACTCACCGTCAAGACTATTTTTCAACAATCTTTGTTTTTCTCAGGAACAAGCCCACTCTACCACCCAAATATTAAATTTTCTTAAAATTTTTCTAAATTATTTCTGAACTACTTCTGCTTCAACAGGTTTGACGGAAGGAGTAGTTGCCGTTTCGGCTGGAATAGCGGCTACGGGCACTTGTTCTGGTTCATCCTGTACATGGAAGAAGCTATAAATACTTTTTTTAGTTCCAAAAGCTACGTTTTTAGTCCCACATTTTTTGCATTTATAAACATACTTTTTCCCAAAACGTTCCGTGTCTACTATTTTTTCGCAGTCTTTACAGTAGAATACTATGCTTCCATTACTCATTTGATGAATTGTTAATTTCTGTAGTGTTTAAAGTTTCCTCTTCTAAAAAGCTATTAATAGATTTTTGCATTTCAAAAGGAGAAGGTTCAGCGGTTTTTTGTGGCTCAGGAGCTCTAGGTGTAATCTCGCTTTGTACGCGGTCATTAATGTCAATTAAAGGCTTTAAAGTGCCCTCTTCTTCGAAATTAACATCACGTTTTTTAATAGCTAAAACGCTTCCTAAAATCACAAACCCAACTCCCAGCATCGACATCATCATGCCTATCCCAATAGTTTTTTCAGTTAAATTAATCCCAAACTTAGGATGAAAATAGACAGAAGTGGTCAAAATAATCATCAAAATGGAAAGTGCTGCCCCAGAAAGATGAATATATGCTTCCTGTAGCGGAAGTTTAAAACTATGTTTATCCAAAAGTTTCGCAAGGACAAGGCTAAAAGACACGAGTCCACTCATTAGAACAATCAGTCCTGCCAAGTACAAGGGACCGGTAATTCCCAAAAAAGTATCTCCAGTTCTGAATTTATCAAGATCTTTATACCATGGTAAAAACGAACCTATCACAACTAAAAGTCCTCCAATTAAAACAAATTTTTCCTTTAAAGGAAGCCTTTTCAACCTGTTTTTAAATGTTTCCATATACATTTTATTATGACACCCAAATCATAACTCAAAATCGAGTAATGTAAAGCTACAAAATCTCAAGATTCTCTCCAAAATAATAATTTAAAATTATTTTGAAAGTATTAAAAGATTTCAAATTATCAGGAATGCTATCTTTAAACTCAGGTAAATAAAAAGCACTTAAAATATTTTCAAAAGCCTTTTCTGGAATATAAGAATAATGCTGCATTTCACCAGTTTCATCGAAATGATTTTGTCTCACGCCATGATCGGATTGAACAATGATAATGGCATCTTTTTTTTGCAAAACATCAATCACTTTCTGGATTTCCTTAGTTATAAAAATATATTGTCCAAGATAATATTTTTTATCAGTCCAATTATAAGCATTTTGGGTGTCTACAAGATTCCCATCTTTATCAAATTGAAAAGGAGGATGTGGACAAACAAGATGCACATACACAAATTTAGGACTTTTGATGTAATCAAGATCTTTTAGCTCGCGAAGAATAAAAAGGCGACGATTTTCAGTCTCAGACCATTTTTTAATATATGGAACAAGTGGCCTTAGCATAGTTTTATTTATCAGAACAAGAAGCACGCTATTAACTTGATTGGATTTATTTGCCATCAAATTATAATCGGCATTTGCAGTCATATTGTCTGGCAAATAACTATTGTTAAAAACAACAGTTGTATATCCTTTTCCCTTGAGATAAGCGGAGACTTTGTTGTCGCCAATATATTTATATGCTTCGATTTTGTCAGCCGGTTTCAGATTCTCCATATTTAGATTACTAGAAATATTTTCAAAAGTATCAGGAGATTTCGCTTTAGAATTTTTCGCAAATATAAAATTTCTATCATTTAGGAATTTTAAGAAATTACTATTGTCGTATCCGAAAATGCTTTTTATTGAATCAAACCCCGCATATTCATCAAGAATAATGTAGTAAATATCGTAACATTTATTCTTGTCGCAATATTTTTCGGGATCAGTTGAGGTCTTTGATCTCTCGCTATAAGTAACTCTATTTTGCGAATCATCTTTGGAATATCTTGAAAATTCGTAAGGCAAAATTTGGATCAGATTGATGAAAATTAATATCGAAAAAACAACTGTTAATATTTTTCCAATTTTAGCAAAAATTTCTTTTTTTGAACTTTTAAAAATCCAATAAAATATTCCCAAAAAAAGACATCCCCAAATCGGCAACAAAACAAATTGTCTTACAAAAAAGAAGCTACTTATAAAATCAAAAACAAATCCATAAGAAAAAAATATAAGAAAGAAAACTGCGGTAATAAAGCCAGTTCTCTCAATGTTTTTAATGACCGATTTGAATAGAATAAAAACAATCAGGAAAAACAAAAAGCTTAATGCTATATAAGGGAATATATCATTGAAAGTAACCTCTGAAAGATTATGAGCATATAGGAAAATAATTGGATATAAAGCCAATAAAAGGGGGTAAATAAAAGCTAGGTTAATTTTCTTTTTCATATATTTAATTTGTAATCGTAACTGGATTGATAACCTTGCCAGCGGTCCAAGAGCTATCCAGCCAACTGAATCCTGTAACAAAATATTCTTTCATCGGAGGTAGATATCGTTTTTCAAGCTTCCAGTATTGGTTGGCCCAATCATAATATAAAAATCGACGCGTTCTATTCTCATTTTCGGAAACATCCAGCATAGATCTTCCAACAAAATCACCAGTAATCCCCAAGGCTTTAAACACAGTAATGGGCACATCCATAAGTGAAACAGGACTATCAGACATTTTCATTTCCCCGGTAGCCTTAAAAGGCTTAACCAAGACAAGAGGAAGCGCAGTACCTTTTTCTTTCATTGGGACTTTATTGGAATCTTTTAATCTTTTATACAAATTAAGATTTATATCCGTTCCTAGTCCGTGATCAGCAATAATGATCACCATGGAATTATCATAAACTCCAAGTTTTTTTAATTTTTCCAATAATAATTCCATTGATTTTAGCATCGCTATACCTTGTTTTTTAAGGTTCTCACGAGTCATCTCCAATTCTTTTATTTGGAAATTTTCATCAATGGTCAGCGGAGGATGAATGCCTATGAGATGATAATATTTAAAAGACCCTTTGTCATAATTTTGATCCGCTGAATTGGCAACTTCTGCCTTCTTTTTTATTCCGTCCATAAATTCAAAAAACTGATCAATTGCCGTTTTCTCAGCCTGCTTTTTAGTGAGATGATTGTATATTAATTTCTTGGCAAAATGTGGAGAAATCTTGAAAATATCAGCGGTTAGAAATCTTAAAAATTCACCCGAATTAATGAAAATATCGGTTTTTTTAACAAAATTTGAAGCAATACGCTCATCATAAAGAACGGTATTTCTTGAAGCAAAAAGATCAACTTCATACCCGCTATCTTTGAGTACTTTTGGCAAAGAATTCCCAAGAAAAACCTCTTTTATGAAATCTTGCATTGGGATTTTATTCTCATAATATTGGCCGGTCAGTACAAAAGGAACAGATGGATAGGTAGTAGGGAAGCCGGAAAGGGCATTTCTGTAATAAGTAAATCCATCAAAAACATCTTTAAAAGAAGGGTCATCTTTTATAATTTCTTGAAAAACATCAGTTTGGAAAGTATCCAAAATAACAAAAACTACATTATTATCTTTTGAAAAAGTATATTTTTGATCTTCGGAAATTGTATAGCTTTTTAAGCTTGGTTCGGCTGGCGCGTTGGAAACTGTAATTGTCAGAAATATGACTTGTACGAGAATAAAAGCAACGCTTATCGTCCTAGCATTTTTATAAAAAACTTTAGATTTAAAAAAGCATATCAAAAGTCCTAAAATCCACATTCCACCATCCAAATACCCATAAATCTTTTTGTGTTCCCAATCAATTTCTTTCCCATCCAGTACGCCATAATCCCATGGAACTAAATTAGCCTGAATCCACACCAAAACACCCAAAGCCAAAAACAAAACTACAATTTTTTCAACAGTTTTATGTTTGAAAAAAGTAACGAATTTGGTGATCAAAACTGTCAAAACTATACAAAAAATAATCAAATAAATAGCCACTTGCTTAGCCGTAAAATCAAATTCGGCAATATTAATATAGTGCACGTTCATTGCACTGAAAAAGAAGGCTGTAAGCGTAAAAAATGAAACAGCCAGAAAAGTCGTTACCACGTTATCTTTAAGGGTTTTCATATGGATCTAATAAATTATTTTTTTTTCATCAGATACAAAGTCCTAGCAGACCCTGCAATCTGTTGCTTCTCAATAATATCAAAGAAGTTTGAAAAGTCTTCTTCAAAATGTTTTTCGTCATAATTCGGGAAAATATCTTCTCTCGTTTTAAGCAATCTTTGAGTATTTGAATCTACTTTTGGGACAAATTCAATGATCAAATTTTGTGATATCTTAGCGAAAAAATTTGCAATCTTAATTAACGGAGTATTGTTTGAAATTGCCAAATGATGGATCAAAGCTAAAGCCATTACTAAATCCGCAGGACCTCTTCCCATTAAAGAATCTCTTTCTTCATTTTCCCATCCTATTGCTGGGCTTGGATTTGTTGCATCCAAAATCAAAGGCAAAATATTTTTCTCATTTTCTTTTTTCATTTCAAAATAATTTTTTTCTACAGCCAACGAATCAATATCAAAAGAAATAGTACTGATCCCTTTTTTCGCCGCAATCCTACTAAAGACGCCAGTATTTGCGCCCATGTCCCAAACTTTCTTTGGAGCAGCTTTGTCTATAAAATTACCAATGAGTTGCTCTTTATTTGAAGCTGCTTCTTTAGAATAATTAGTGTCTTCGTAATAATCTCCCCACTCGGTTTTGGTCTTCTTTAAGCTCAAATTTCCGATAAAGGATTCCAAGTTGTCAATCAATGCGAGCATCTGAAATTTGCTGATTTTCCTCTCGATTTTAATCGCTTTATAGGAATATTTTTCCTGACTTTTTGCATGTAGATGAATATGAGTCAGTAATGAAAATTTGAAGTGAGTTCTCTTTGGCAAGAGTTTGCTAGTGAGGTCCAAAGGAATTCCGTCGATAAAAGCTTTGAGTAATTGATTCATTCGCAGGTCTCTATACTTCATCAAGGCAAGTGGCGCTAAAAAATGTTGGCAAAATTGTTTATAAGCAACCCATGGTTTCCCTTCGTCATATCTTTCAAAAGAAAGAGTGTCTATTAGAAGAGGTTTCCCTTCCTTAAACTGAATATTATAAGCGCTGGCATCTTTCAAAGACATCCCGTATTCAAGCGCAATTTTTTGTAGTTGAAGAGTTGTTAAAGCGGCATCTTTTAGTTCACCAAAACACCACTCATAAGGATAAGAAATAAAAGAAATATATTCCGGTTGAATAATTTTATGACGTTGGTCATCGCTAGATAATTCTGAAAATTGATTAGCCTCAATCTCTTTATGCTCAACCAAAAGCCCCTCTTTCACCAAGCGACCATAAAGACCAGAACTCATCAACAGTTCATAATTTTTCTCGTAATATTTATTTATTTGTCTAAAAATTTTCCCATTATCAAAAAACAGAAATCCACTTGGATCACGGAAAGAACCCGAAATTTTAGACTTATTTATTGTCATCAGGCTTCATTTCAACTTTAGATTTTTTCCCAAACTTACTAACTAAAAAGAGCTTTATCTTTTTGAAATAAATTTTAAGAGCAAAAAGTGCTCCGACAGATCCGGCAATCACAATTTGAATGATTTGACTTCCTGTTCCAGCATCCAAATAAGCATATGCATTAGGAGCAAAAAGTACAGAATAAAAAGCAATTAAAGCTAATAAATTATAATGAAACTTCATTTTCATAGGTTTTTGATTAAATATGCTCAGAAATTCTAGATTTAATCCTGGCAAAGTCAAGGTACTTTCCATATAATTAAATTATGAAAATCGCAATTGATATCCGTACTGCAGCAGGGGAAAAAGTTGGTAAGGGCTGGTATACATTTCATATAGTCCAAAATCTCCTCAAACTGGATCATGAAAATGAATATATTCTTTATTCCAAAGATCCTGTCCCCGGTTTTGAATATATCAAAAACGCGGAACAAAGAATTATCGAAGGGAATAGTATTTTTTGGCATAGGAAAGTTGCCAAAGATATAGAGAAAGAAGAGTGTGATATCTTTTTTGCTCCAACTAGTTTTATCATTCCGACACTACTTCCAAAATCGGTGAAAACAGTTGTGGCAGTACATGATCTAGTGGCCTTTTTATTTCCAGGTAATCATGACAAAAAAGCAATTTTTATAGAGAAATTATTTTTAAAAAGAGCTCTGAAAAAAGCCACTTTTGTGGTCACAATCTCTCAAAATACCAAGAGAGATATTATGAAATTATTTAATTATGATGAAAATAAAATCGATATTGTATATTGCGGAGCAGGCGATGAGTTTAAACCCTTAAATAAGAGCTTTATTCAACCATTTGCAAAAAAAACAAAACTTCCAAAAGATTTTTTCTTAGCCGTAGGAACACTGGAACCTCGCAAAAATTATGTCACATTAATAGAAGCTTTTGCTCAACTACATGATAAATATCCTGATCATCATTTAATCATTGTCGGCGGAAAAGGTTGGAAATATGAAGAAATTTTTGAAACTGTTCGCAAACATTATTTAGGAAAATTTGTCCATAATTTGGGATATGTATCCTCTGGAAGCTTGGTAAAATTATACAACTTAGCTAAAGGATTTGTATTTCCGTCATTTTATGAAGGATTCGGGATTCCTCCTTTGGAAGCAATGAAGTCCGGATGTCCGGTAATCGCTTCATATTCTTCTTCCATTCCAGAAGTGGTGGGGGATGCTGCCTTATTAATCAATCCAGTAAGTAGTATCGAAATAGCCGCCGCCATGGCAAAACTAATCAAAGATCCAGATCTTTGTGAACATTTACGTAGCGAAGGCTTTTTACAGTCAAAGAAATTTTCCTGGGCCTCTTCAGCGAAAAAACTCTTAGAAATCTTCCGGAATTTATAAAAATCCAGACCAGGAGCCAGGCTTGCCGTCATTGCTCGGCGTCATTTATTATGTTATAATAAACAATCCTTTCTAAAAATAAAAACTAATAGAAACATTCATGACAAAAAAAGCCAGAATGAAACTCGGACTTTGGGTCATTGCCTCAGTAGCAATTTTGACGGTCATTGTAATTTCATTAAGCTCCACTTTTTGTAAATCAACTCTCTCCGCGAATATTTCCACTGATCTTCCCAAAGTTTCCTTATTCTGCAATAATAACGGCAGCTCAACCAATTAAAGCATGGAAGGTAAGGCAAATTTTACAAAGCAGATCAAAACAGTCGGAATAATCACCAAACGTACTATTTCAGACCATCAGAAAGTTCTAAAACAGTTGGTGGAATTTCTTAAAAAACATAAAAAAGAGGTCATTTTTGATGAAAATTCTTGCCCGTTTTTTAAAGGTGAAAAAGGTTATGGCAAAGAAGATCTTTTAAATAAAGTCGATTTTGCAATTGTCCTAGGAGGAGATGGTACAATCCTAAAAACGGCTAGGAGAATTCAGAGAAAAAGGACTCTAATTCTTGGGGTGAATTTTGGAACATTAGGTTTTTTAACCGAATCTACTCCTAGCAAGATGTACGAATGTTTAGAAAAAATATTTAAAGGACAATACATTGTAGATAAACGTTCACTCTTACGCACCACCGTTTATCGTAATGGCAAAAAAATAACCACTTCACTCGCTCTAAATGACGCGGTGATTAATCAGGGAGCCTTTGCCCGTCTTATCAGAATGGATATTGAAATCAATAATAGAAAAGTGACCAGCGTGAAAGCGGATGGATTGATTATAGCGACTCCTAGTGGTTCTACTGCCCATTCTTTGTCGGGAGGAGGGCCAATCGTTCATCCAAAAATAGAGGGGATTGTAATGACCCCAATTTGTCCAAGCTCTCTTTCAATGAGGGCTATAGTTCTTCCAGACAGTAGACAGCTCACAATTACAGTGGAAACAGAAAGAAAAGATCAACAAGAGGCTTTTATAGGTCTGACATTAGACGGTCAGGACATGATCGTTCTCAAATACGGCGATAAAATAAAAATTCGCAGAAGCAAGAGAGCTTTCTACCTTGTTCGCACTGGAAATCGATATTACAAAATGCTCCGCAACAAATTAGGATGGGGAGGAGACGTATAAATAAACTAACGACAATTGCCATCTGCTAGTTCTTTGCCAGTACAAGAAAATCCTTGGAACTGGTTTTCTCCACGTTCAGCTTCTTCATAAGCCCTTATTTTAGAATCTCTTTCCCTAACATATCCATCGATTTCTTGTAAAGTTCTACTCTTGTTCGGAGGTTGTTTCTCCGCCTCAATATGATCATCGCCTAAACTACCCAGGGTATAAGATGGTTTACCTGATCCTCCACATGATGAAATTGCAACTCTTCCACAACTAAGTCCCCCTAAAAGTGCCAAAGCAGCAACAATTTTTCCGGCGGTACCAATACGTACTCCGGAAACGTTGGAAGCGACTCCAGGATCAGCAATGACATCCGGGCGTTGTCGTTGTCCTCTATCAATGTCTGGCCTTCTGTATGTAGGGACTCTATCTGGCATATGTTTAAAATATCTAAATCAAATAAAGTAAGCGCATAGTATACGCTTTTGGGCGACTTGTCAATCATTCAGATTGGGGGCTTATTTTCTCAGCGCCGCCTGTGCCGCAGCAAGTTTAGCAATGGGGACTCTATAAGGACTACAGCTCACAAGAGTTAGTCCTATTCTATGGCAAAATTCCACAGAATCAGGATCTCCTCCTTGTTCCCCGCAGATTCCTATTTCAAATTCAGGTTTTACTTTTCTGGCTAATCCTACGCACATCTCCATCAATTTTCCGACTCCTTCTTGGTCTATTCCAGCCATCGGATCTCTTTCAATAATGTTTTTATCGATATATGCCGAAATGAATTTTCCGAGATCATCTCTTGATAAACCCATAGTCATTTGAGTCAAATCATTTGTTCCAAAAGAGAAGAATTCAGCTTCATGCGCCAATTGATCCCCAATCAAACAAGCTCGAGGAATCTCAATCATTGTTCCAATTTTATATCTAAAATTAACACTGTCTCCATAAGAAGCAATTGTCTCTTTTGCCATATCTCTCAGATAAGTGAATTCCTTAATCACTCCCACTAGAGGGATTTCAATTTCCACATCTACATCAATTCCTTTGTTTTGAACTTCAATGGCAGCCTCAGTAATGGCTTGTACCTGCATTTTATAAATATCAGGATAAGTAATTCCCAGTCTGCATCCTCTATGTCCCAGCATCGGATTAATCTCATGTAAATTCGAAATAACTAATTTCAAATCTTCCACGGTCATACCGAAATCATTCGCCAACTCTTGAATTTTATCTTCTTTATCAGGCATAAATTCATGAAGAGGTGGATCAAGCAAACGAAGAGTTATCGGACGACCAGCCATCACTTCAAAAATTTCAACGAAATCATTTTTCTGATATTTTTTCAATTCTGCAAGCGGTTTTACTCTACCTTCCTCATTTTTAGCCAAAATCATTTGTCTTACGAAATGAATTCGATCTTCTGCAAAGAACATATGTTCTGTGCGACACAGTCCAATTCCTTCAGCTCCAAATCCGATAGCAACTTTACAATCTTGAGGAGTATCTGCATTTGTGCGAACCTGTAATTTTTTAAATTCACCAGCCCACTCCATTATAGTTCGGAAATTACCCGTCAATTCCGGATCTTGCATATCTAATTCTCCAAGCATTACTTCTCCGGTAGACCCATCAAGAGTAATCACGTCGCCTTCATTGATCACGATATCTCCAACCAAAATTTTCTTTGCGCTAGCATTCACAATAATATCAGTACAACCTGCTACACAGCATTTTCCCATTCCTCTGCAAACAACTGCCGCATGACTAGTCATTCCTCCTCGAGCTGTCAAAATACCCTGGGCAACATGCATTCCGGCAATGTCCTCAGGGCTAGTTTCTTTTCTTACCAAAATCACTTTTTCATTTTTATCAGTAGCCCAATCTGTCGCATCCTCAGCCGTAAAAACTACTTTTCCACAAGCTGCTCCAGGTGAAGCAGGCAGACCTTTTGCAACCACATTTCGATCTGCTCCTCTTCTAATTTGTGGATGTAGCAATTGATTTAAGCTTTTAGCATCTATTTTTAGTAACGCTTCTTCTTTTGTAAGAAGTCCTTCTTCCACCATTTCTACCGCTATTTTGATTGCAGCATGAGCAGTTCTTTTCCCATTTCTTGTTTGTAATAAATAAAGCTTTCCTCTTTCAATTGTGAACTCAATGTCTTGCATGTCTTTGTAATGAGCTTCAAGTGTATCTTTTGCCGTTAAGAGTTGGTTATATAAACCTTCATTAATTTCAGCCAATTTGGAAATTTCCAAAGGGGTTCTAATTCCCGCAACAACATCCTCTCCTTGAGCATTGATCAAAAATTCTCCATAGAAATTTTTGTCACCATTTGATGGATTTCTGGTGAAGGCAACTCCGGTACCGCAATCATCTCCCATATTCCCAAAAACCATCGATTGAATATTTACTGCCGTTCCTTTCAATCCAGAAATATTATTAATTTTTCTATAAGTTTTTGCACGATCGTTATCCCAAGATTTAAACACTGCCTCGATCGCCAATTTCATTTGCTCTAAGGGATTAGTAGGGAATGATCTGCCCGCACTTTTATTCACGATTTCCTTGAATTTCACTACTAATTTTTTCAAATCTTCAGCATTCAAATCAGTATCTTGTTTTACACCTCTTTCTTCTTTTAACTTCTCAATCGCTTCTTCAAAAAGATTATGCTCAACTTCCATTACTACATCTCCAAACATCTGAATAAATCTTCTATAGCAATCATATGCAAATCTTTCATTGCCAGTTTTACCAGCTAGGGCCGTTACAGTTTCATCATTAAGTCCAAGATTTAAAACCGTATCCATCATTCCAGGCATTGAAACGGCCGCTCCACTACGTACAGAAACAAGTAGAGGATTTTGATTATCACCCAGTTTTTTCACCATTCTTACTTCAAGGAGTCTTAGTTTTTCCTGAAGCTGTTCAGCAAATTCTGCCGGATATTCTTTGTGTTTTGAAAAATATTCACAAACTTCTGTGGTGATGGTAAATCCAAACGGAACAGGAATCCCAATCTTTGTCATTTCAGCGAGATTGGCCCCCTTTCCCCCAAGAAGGTCTCTCATGTTTTTATTGCCCTCATCAAAACTGTAAACATACTTATTTTTTCCTAAACCTTTAACAGCGCTAGTAGCTCTAGCAACTGAAGACGATGGGATTACCATGATTTTATGGTTAGAAGTTTGATATATTCCAGAAATATGCCCTGGTTTGCAGTATATGAAAACAAAGCAAGTTTTACAAAGCAATTAAATTTACTAAAACCATGGAAAGTTATATGGCAATCAAAGATCTGAAATTTTTATAAAATTCCTTTTTCTCTGATCTTTCCTTCGATTCTTGCTAAAGCTGTTACATAAGCCGCTTCTCTAAGTGTGCAATTGTATTTATCGGCATTGCCTTTTACGGCCTTCCAGCCATCCACCATGATTGGCAATAATTTTTGGAGAGCTTCTTCTTCTGTCCAATATTTATTCTCAGCATTTTGTAACATTTCAAACCAGCTCACTGTAACTCCACCGGAATTAGCCAAAATATCTGGAATAACCATAATTCCTTTTTTAGCCAAAATTTCATCAGCCTCAGGAGTAGTCGGACCATTTGCCAATTCTAAAATCATTTTTGCTTTCACTTTATCGGCATTTTCTGCATGAACTTGGTTTTCCAAAGCAGCAAGAATCAAAATGTCGCACTCTGTTTCCAAAAGTTCTTCATTAGTAACTCTTCTTCCTCCGAAATCGGTATCACAATTTATCACCGTAGCTTTTTCGGCTTTGCATGCCAATAATTTTTCAGGATCACATCCCTTATCGAAAATAAGTCCACCTTGAGAATCAGATGCACCCACAATTTGATAACCCTTTTTAGCAAGTAATTGAGCCATAACGCCACCGGCATTTCCAAATCCTTGGATAATCACTTTCGTATTTGCAGGTTCAAATCCTTTTTCTTTTGCCACTTCATCAAGAACATAAACTCCACCTTGTGCAGTCGCAATATTTCTTCCTTTACTCCCACCATGTTCCAAAGTTTTTCCAGTCACCACACCCATGAACATATGATTCATATCCTCGCTTGTCAATTCTCCAGTTTCCCTTTTAATTTTGAGATATTCATCAACGATCCAATCCATAATTTGAGGAGTTGTATTTACATCTGGAGCAGGAACATCTTTTGTAGGGCCAATAACATCTGCGATTGCTCTGATATATCCACGAGTTAGTCTTTCAAGTTCACCAACTGATAATTCTTTTGGATTTACAACGATCCCTCCTTTACCTCCTCCAAGTGGAATTCCGACTACACTACATTTAATACTCATCCAAGCAGAAAGAGCTTGTACTTCACCCATATCTACATTTTGATGATAACGAATACCTCCCTTGTATGGACCGGCATAATTGCTATGTTGAACTCTAAATCCTTGGAAAAATCTCAAACTACCATCATCCATTTTTACTGGAATACTAACTTCCACGATTCTTTGTGGATGTTCCATCAAAGCTTTTACATTTGGATCAAGGCTCATAATTGTTGCGGCCTTCTCGATCTGCTTCAGCGTGTTTTCAAATAGAGACATATTCTTTTATTTTAGAAAATATTCGGGGGAAGTTTATTCTTGCCGTTATGGAAAATCAAGTTACTTAAAAAGACCCAGGAAAGTAAATTCTATAGGCGGCAAATTCAAGCCAAAATAGAGCACAATCATTTGTCCCAAGAATCCTGCAAACAAAGGAACAGTTAAATTGTCATCCATCTTTCGTGTAAATACTTCCACAAAACTTGCGACAACGGCCATTGGGGCAAATACAATAAACATATGAGGCAAAGCTAGAAATCCCACAATCATATTCATCAAAAATCCTCCAAGAGTTCCAATCACCGATTTATTCCCATAAATTTTAGTTGTTCCAAAAGCTTTACCAAAAAGAGCTGCGGCAAGATCTCCGAATACAGTCATAGAAACCGCTATAAAGGCAATCCAGTAATCAAAAGTCGCAAAAGAGATTATACAAG
>JBAYNL010000020.1:0-13331 GCA_041678805.1 Candidatus Altimarinota bacterium
CCGTGAACGGTAATGATATCAGCAATACCTTGGACACCTTGTCTTAAAACGTCATCTACGACAGCGAAAGCATCATTCATTGGTGTTTTCTTGTCGATAATTGAAAGGATTCTGTCGTTTGGAATTGTAATCAAAGCGTCTACCTTGTTTCTCAAATTTTCAAAACCTTCATCAGCGTGAGTTGATCTTCTTTTTCCTTCAAAAGTAAATGGTCTGGTAACAACTGCTACTGTTAATATTCCTAATTCTTTTGCTACTCCAGCAATTACTGGGGCTCCACCTGTTCCTGTTCCACCACCAAGTCCACAAGTGATAAAAATCATATCACTTCCTTCAATTGCCTCTTTAATTTCATCAACACTTTCTTCTGCGGATTGACGTCCGATATCTGGATTTGCTCCAGCACCAAGTCCACGAGTTGTGGCTTTACCAATATTAATTTTAACAGGCGCTTCTGAATGATATAGAGCTTGTGCGTCTGTATTGATAGCAATA
The DNA here is from genome assembly GCA_041678805.1 of Candidatus Altimarinota bacterium. Taxonomy (GTDB): domain Bacteria; phylum Patescibacteriota; class Gracilibacteria; order UBA1369; family LOWO2-01-FULL-3; genus CAINDQ01. The sequence goes on from JBAYNL010000020.1 coordinate 496, forward strand.
AATTCAATTCCCTTAACTCCAGATTTAATCATTCTATTTACGGCATTACATCCACCACCGCCGACTCCAAGAACCTTAATATTAGCAACTGGAGTAATCTCTGGCATTACTTCCTGAGTCTTTAGTCTGCTCGTTGATCTAGGACGAAAAGCAGAACCGCTGGAAGACTCTTTTTGAGAAGAGAATAAATTTTTCAAGTCCTGCGTATTATCATCATGTAAAGCCATGGATGTACTTGTTATAAGGTTAGGAATAGCGGCTTATTCTTGAAGGATTAAGCCAGTATTATATGTAAGGGGGCTATTATTACCCATGAGTTGACAACTTGTCAAGGTTAAACCTAATTCCAGAGGTGTTTTATGGAAATAAATGTTTCATCCAATTTTTTACACCACTGAGCCCTTTTTTTAGATTGATGCCTTTGAAGCCACCATGATGACGCCCCTCGTATCTTGATCCCCAAATGAGTAGTCCAATTGCCGTTGCATATGCCGGATCATCGATTTTATCGACTACTCCGTCATAATTTTGTGGAAAACCTATTTGAGCGGGTAAATTTAATGTTTCTCTAGCCAAATCGATCGCTCCTGGAATTTTTGACCCAGCTCCAGTCAAAATAACTCCGGCAGGAAGCATTCCATCTCGATGAATCTTGGATAATTCATCTTTTACCAAAACAAAAATCTCGTGATATCTGGCCTGAATAATTTCTACTAATTTTTTCTTTGAAATAACATGAGTGTCGATTTTGCTGATAAGAGAAAGATCAATCGTTTCTCGTTCGCTAACATCTTCTGGGATTACGCTACCGTATTCAATTTTGATTTTTTCAGCAGTATCGATGGATGTCCTTAATCCGATGGCAACGTCGTTGGTAACGTTTTCTCCGCCAACTGGAATAACCGCTGTATAAAGGGTTGCTCCATCTTCAAAGACGCTTAATGCCGTGCCACCACATCCGATATCCACTACGACTACTCCAAGCTCTTTCTGACGCTTTGAAAGAACTGATTCGGCCGGAGCAAGACAGCTTGGAATGACATCATCGATATCAACTCCAGATTGAAGTACGCATTTCTCAATATTCTTAATGACCGGTTCAAATCCGGTAATAATATGGGTTTCAACTTCCAATCTAATTCCAGTCATTCCCACTGGATATTTAATGCCTTTTTGTTCATCAACAGTGAAAGTTTTTGGAATAATTCTAAGAATACGACGATTGCTTGGAATAGTAACCGCTTGAGCGGCTTCGAGTACACGATCAACGTCGTCTTCAGAGATTTCATTTTCAGACTGAGAAACGGCAATAACTCCTTTAGAGTTGATAGATTCAATATTATTTCCTCCAATTCCCAAAAAGACGTGATTGATTGGCTCTCCGGCCATTCTTTCGGCATCCTCTAAAGAAGCTGAAATACTATTAATGGTTTCTTCCACGTCTATGACTGCTCCTTTTCTCAAACCTGTCGATGGAGCAATGCCAACCCCGATGATGTTTGGGACTGTAGATGTAGCATCTTGAACTCCAACAACTGTTCTTATTTTTGAACTTCCAATATCAAGACTTGCGATAATTCTAGCTTTTGCCATATTTAAAAAATTTATAGCCCTTTAGTGTTTCTGATCTTACTAGATATGCCAATTTCTTACAACCGCTTTTTAATAAACGGGGGTATTTTTAGAAAATGATGTATAAAAAATTTATTCGGTCAAGAGCGGCTTTAGGTAGAGTGATATTTTAGAATAAGCTCTGCTGATTTTCATCGTCTTTTTGACGTTTGTCAGAGTAGTAATAATCAACTCTTCCGAGTTTACCCAGGAGACTTTTGAATTCTAATTCATGAAAGAAATTTTCCACCTTAGTCATGTCGTAAGTGTGAGTTTTACAACTTTCTAGGTTTAAGGTAAGGGGGACATCTAAAACAATTGTGGCCATTCTTTTACTAAAAAATGCACTCTCTTTATCGTTCTCTAATTTTTCTTTGGTAGTTTTCGGAAGTTCATCTAAGTGGTCATAAAGATTTTCGATATTGCGATATTTTTGAAGTAAAGTTCTGGCAGTTTTTGGACCAATTCCTTTAACACCTTTGATATTGTCAGAGTGATCTCCTTGTAATCCTTTCATATCAGCAATCTGGCTTGGTTTTAATTCATATTTCTCTATAACTTTCTGAGGAGTGAAAATTTCACACTGTTGAAATCCATGGATAGGGGAGAGCACAAAAACCTTATCGGTAATCAGTTGAAAAATATCTCTGTCTCCTGTCACGATGTAAGTATTTAGATTAGAGAGACTCTCGGCTTGCTTTGCTAATGTTCCCAAAACATCATCAGCTTCATATCCATCCATTTCATAAATTGGAATTTCAAAAATTCTTACCAAATCTTTAATGCGTGGAATTTGGCTATAAAAGTCATCAGGAGCTTTTGTTCTAGTGGCTTTATATTCAGTATATTCTTCATGACGAAAAGTTTTTGCCTTGGTATCGAAAGAGAGCGCGATGTAGTCAGGTTTTTCGTTTTTTAAAATATTTAAAAGCATCGATGCAAATCCATAAACCGCATTCACAAGCTCTCCTTTTGAAGTTTTGAAAGGGGGAATTGCGTGATAGGCCCGATGCATAATGGCATTTCCATCTATCAAAATCAGCTTTTCCATATGTATAAATAAGAAATATTCTTACGTGCCGTCAAGAGCAGCGTTATTCACTTTTGCCTTATTATAGGGTAGAATGTTCGAATAACAAAAAATAAAAACAAAATATATATGACAGATATTGATGTAAATAATTTAATAGAGAAAAAGAAACAGACTAAAAAGGCTTTTGCAAAAAGATTATCATTCTCTTATAAAAAACCTCTGTTGGGAATTTTCTTGGATAAAGAATTATCAAAAGAAGAAGCCAAAAAAATTAAAGGAATTTTAGAAGGAACGGCCTCTATAAATATGGAAGTAATTATTTTGGCAGATAGCAATATTGATGAATTTTCAATACCACACGTGATTTTTATGCCATATAGCAGAGCTAATCGTAAAGACCTTTTGGAGTCGGCAGATATGGCTCTTGTTCTTCACTTCAATGATGTAGATGAATTTTTATTAAATGGAATTATTCCTGTATCCGGATTAAAGGATGGACTAAAAGATTACAATCCAAATTTTGAAACAGGAAATAGCTTCACTTATAAAAGTGATAATTCATGGGGAATTTTTGCAGCACTTGTGCGCGCAATGGAAACCTTCAAATTCCCATTTGATTGGAGAAATATTGTGAGCGAGGGAGTGAGATCGGTGAAAGGATAGATTAGAATAGGGCTATAAATTTTTCATCAACGGTGTTGCGGTTCGGCTCGTCTAGCATGTACGACTCGCCGAAAATTCAGCAATCATGATCGCTGAATGTCAACACAACGTTTCTTCAAAACTCATAGCCCTATTCTAACCTAAACTCGGCATACATGATGCCTCGCTTATGCCACGACTCTTTTTCGAAATCCCCGCTTGTATCTTAATCCAAACTCGGTCCGCCGCTACTTCCCGCTCCAGATGTAATGCTCTTAATGGTATCGATGATTTCGCCAAAGTTGATGTAACGAATAATATCGAGACCCATGGCTTTACCAACGGTTCCAATAATAACGGTAGCAAGAATTGTAATGATTAAACCAATGATGGCATATCTGATAGTGGAAACTGCTGATTTGATTTTATCTTCTTGTCCTCCAGATAAAATAAAAGAAATACCTCCAATAAATATGAATACTACTGACAAAAATCCAGCAATAATAATGGCATAAGCTATTCCGCGATTGATGATCTGTAAAATATCGTAACTTTGAGCAGCGTCAACAATGGAAGAACCACCACCCTTGCTGGTTACGTAACTCGTTGGAACATTAGTTGGAACGGCGATTGATGGCGTAGTAACAGATGTCGTCGTAATTGAGGTGGTTGTAGTAGCACCGGGAACAGCCGTCGTCGGGATAACTGAAGGTACATTCGAAGGAATACCTTGAGGCATATTGATAGAGGTTAATTTTATTAACTAACAGGATATTACTCCTGTATGCTCTCTGGTTCAACTACACCGTCTAATTCTGAACCTTCTGGTTCTACTATCTTCAAATTTACACGTGAATTGTTTTTTGAGCCGATGACGCGAAGTAGGACACGAATTGCTTTTGCAGTCTGACCACTCTTTCCAATAATTTTTCCCATGTCTTCTTTTGCAACTCTTAACGTGATGAGAACACCCATCTCGTCAACGGTTCTTTCTACTACAACTTCTTCTGGTTTTTCTACGATCTGCTTTACAATCTGTTCAACAAATAGTTGATCTGCGTGTTGGTCTGCCATAGGTAAGATGTGTTACAGTATATGTATGTTAGATACGGCTAATTTAAGCTGTTTGTTCTGGCTGTGCAGGAGTTGCTGGTGTCTCTGGGGTAGCTGGAGCGGCTGGAGTTGCTGGCTTTGCTGCTGCTTCAGGAACTACTTTTTTTGATTTCTTTTGCCTGTTTCTTAGAGCGATGAATTTTTCCATTCCAGAAACGCCTTGTTTTTTCAACAAGACAGCAACAGTATCAGATGGTTGAGCACCATTCCCAATCCAATATTTTACTCTGTCTAATTTAAAGACGAGCTCCTTGTCTTTCGTTGCAGGTCTATAATAACCCAGCTCTTCAATAAACTTTCCTTTTACAGCTGAGGTATGTTCCTGAACGATTACACGGAAACTTGGTTGGTTTTTCTTTCCTACGCGGCTAAGTCTGATTTTTAGCAAGGTGTATAGTCTTATCGGATAAATGCGGGCTTAATTCTATCCATTGGGCTTTTAAAGTCAAGGAAAAATGGAATCCCTTATTTGAGAGCGATTTCTATTTCTGTTTTTTCCGGAATATAAACCGGAGTTTCTGGCATAAGTTTGCGGCTATAAGCCTTGTTTACCCTTTTGTTATAACTAATTAAAAAATCACTTAGTTTATAGATGCGTGTTTTTGTGAGGTTGATAATTCCGAATCGTTTTCCAATTACTTCGGCGATACTTGCCATTTTTTCGCCTTTTTTAATGACGTGGATTATTCCAGCCGCAGAAAGGGTTTTGTATACAGCATTTCTTGAAGGGACTTTAATCTCAGAATCAATTTTAAGATGATCGTATTTGCCTCCGGGATTGGCCATATATACGATGGCGTTTACAACCTTGGTTTCGATGTTTGGATCCGTTATTTCAAGATTATATAGAGGGAGCAATCCCTTGATTATGGCAGAGAAAGTTTCTCCTTTTTTCACTTTGTACAAAAGTGTTTCCGGAGCTTTTAAATCTGGATCATTCATTAAACCAGAAGTAATTTCGGCATAACGAATTGCTTCGAACAAGCTTTCTGCATTGAATTTTTTGCCTTTAATTAAGATGTATTTTTTATGAAGCTTCTCATTAATATCACCGGCATCTAAAGATCCTGTGTTTGTATATGATCTAGTTTCGACACCAAAACTTGGATTATAGTTGGTAGTTAATCCACCATTTTGAACAGCAATAAAGTTGAAATTTTTAGAAAGGTGAAGGGCTATTCCTTCGGCAAATTCTTTAAAACTTTTAGGCTCTCCAAGGGAAAGGTAAAGAGATTTAAATTGATTAGTTCCAAGAAAATAAATCATGGCAACAAATTTATCATGGTCTTCTTTTGGAAATTTATTAGGCATATCTTTTAAATAAAATTTCTCGCCAAGATGCCAATATAAAATACCGGCAACGCAGTTGTTTGGAGACGCCATCATTTGATCATCACTATTTAGAGGCTCTCCACTGTATACCGAGTCTTTGCTAAATAAAGTATTAAAATTATAATTGACCTCCCTAAGGGCTACTTGTTTTACTTGGAAATAACCGACCGCCCAATCAGTGAAGTCTGGATTATTTGCTCCAGTGTTAGCGGTGGGATTTAGCAAACTTTCTTTTACTGCAATGGCCAAATAATATGAAGTTGGCTGAATTTTTATACCGTATTTATCGAAAAAATCTGAAATTTTCTTATCTGATTTTATATAACCAAGAGCGATATCGATAGCTGATTTTGCTGCCAATAGTTTTTCTGAAGTAACACCTTTGATTTCTAAAAATTTCCCTTCTGCTGGCAAAAAGACTTCAACTTTTTCTGTTCTTACCAAATCTTGATACTCCCTTCTTTCGTCACAGTTTTTTCTTTTGACATCTTCTTTCCCGATATTTGTCCAATCGAAAAATTTACTATCGAAAATTTTTCCAATAAATGATTTTTCTTTTTTTGGAGCATCCGGATTACAATTTGGAGATTCTTCTTCCGGCATTTTATTTTTAGTTAGTATTGCCTCAATTGCGTAAAAAGATTTCTGACAATCTTTTTACCGGCTTTTGCATTCATCTCTTCAATGATTTTTTCTTTTCTCATAATCACTTCTTGTGCCCAGGCAGGGGAAGGGACATTAACGGTAAGGGTCCAGTTCTTATAATGAGCAGGAGTAATATTGTCAGAAGCCTGCGGAATTCTTGGGAATAAATCTGGAACGATAGTTCGAAAATCATTGCAAACTTTAATAGCATTTAATTCTTTTGAAATACCGTATTTGGCGGCGGCTCTTTTGACGTATTGTTGGAATGGTGAAAACATTATTTTAAATTTGTAATTAATCTATATGTTTCGGCTGTCATTTTTTCCCAAGAAAATTCTTTAGCTCGGCGTAATCCTTTATCGATTAATTCTGCCTGTAGTTTTGGATCTTTATAGAGTGTGTCTATTTTTTTTGCAATGTCGTCGATATTATATGGATCAAATAAAACAGCATTCCCTTCGCCACAAATTTCCGGAATAGATGAAATATTGGAAGCAATGACCGGGGTTCCACATTTCATGGATTCCAAAACTGGCAATCCAAATCCTTCATACAAAGAAGGTAGAATGTAAAATAGCGCAGCATTGTATAGATGAACAAGCTCTTTTTCATCAACAGCTCCAGTGAAAATTATATCATTTTCAAGGCTTAACATTTTGGCGGCATGACGAACTTCAGGATAATGAGGATCGTGTTTACCGGTAATTACCAATTGTAAATCCAGGTGATATTTATGTTTCACAAGAGAAAAAGCGTGCACTAATCGTGATAGATTTTTATGACTTCTCCAGACTCCAGTATAGAGAAGGAATTCTTTGGAAATTTTATATTTAGCTAACGTGTGCTTGAATTTGGAAACATCTTCGATCATTTCAAATTCCGAGCTTACTCCATTGTAAATGACTTTGATTTTTTGTTCTGGAACATGAAGCATTTCCATAATGTCTTTTTTTGTATTCTCTGAAACCGCAATTATTTTTTTAGCAGTTTTTACGACATTACGGATAACTACATGGTAAGCAAAACGTTGATACCATTTGGTCATTTTATTCCCAGGGAAAAGAGAAAGAGTGAGATCGTGAATCGTAACTGTATATTTTTTCCTATAAAAAAGGGGCACATTGAAATGTGGGAAATGAACTACGTCTAGTTTTTCTTTATAAAGCATCCATGCAAATTTGGTCTGCTCTTTGAGAGAATAATGCTGAGCATTGACGAGGATTTTTTTGACATTTTTAGTTTCAGGAAATTCGTGATATTCGTTTTTATTGAAAAAAAGAATGATCTCATTCGGCGTTTCAAGTTTTTCATTTGTAGCAATGAGGTGCTGTACAAGTTCATAGGCACATCTTCCAATGCCCGTGAATTTCAATCCAAACATTCTGCAATCTATTCCTATTCTCATAATTTTTGCTTAAGCGTTTTGTATTTTATCAGAAATTCTTTAGAAAATCTCTTGTGTTTCACCCTAGAATATATTATCTTCCAACGTGCCTTTGAAAAATGGGGTGTTTAGGTAATATGGAGCGGTAGTTCAGCTGGTTAGAACGCCACACTGTCACTGTGGAGGTCACGGGTTCGATCCCCGTCCGTTCCGCCATTTATATGGCAAGGCAGCGTTCCCGGAGCATACGTAATGTTAAAGGGGAATGTTTTTTATTAATTCGTTTATATATTCTTGATCAGTTTTGGCTTCTTGGATTTCGATCGGTCTTAGTGTCAGAATTTTATCTTCAACTGTTAAAGCGAACCATCCGTTAGCACAAAGATGGTGATAAGTTTTTGGGATAGTGATTTGGAATTTTGGGGAGATTTTTAGTAATTTCATTGATCGGGCGACGGCGAAGGGATAAAGATGAGTGATGAATAGGGCAGGGGCAGGGGCAAGGTAGTATTTTTGAGATCGTAAAATTGTAAAAAATTTTTACTTTTTTACGTTTGCAGAGAAAGAGTACGGCAAGAACATTAAATTTTCTTAAAATATTTCTAAAATAACTGGCCACACACACACATGGCGAGCTTGTTGACTTGCTAGGCATATTAGGGTATTAATCTGTCCTTTTTAACTTTGTTTCTCATGGTGGGATCACTTGCTGAAAATATCGAAAGATATGGCGGAAAACATGGTGGATTACTTCATTTCCGCGAGAATGTCGAGGGGGGAAGGGACGTAGTGCCTCCTTTCGAATTGTTAGATCCGGGTCAAAGATTTTCATGGGGAACAAGACGGAGTGTTTGGGCTGCATGTAGAGATGCTGACGCTGATAGAGTGATCATTAGGACTAGTGAACAGTCCGACTGGAAAGGGATGGTGGATACTATGCCGACAGTAACGTGTGAAAAAGGGTCTTTATCGATAATGATGGCAATTGCTAAAGTAAGAAAACAATGTGAAGATCAGAAATTATTGAGATACGCAGAAAACGAGGGAAATGAGTACGACCCGGGAAGAGTTACTGTTTCGATCGCTCCGTACTTTCCAGCTACGGGACAATCTCCGAGAATTCTTGCAACACAGCATCCTTCCGTTGAGGGAGTAAATTTGATAGACGTTATAGTTCCCTCGAGTGCTTTTCTAGATTGGCCCGAAAACCATTCTTATGATTTCGACGAAAAAAATAATCTTGCACATGTTTATTTTGGAACATCTCAACAAAGTTATGCAGCAAAAGCGTTGGCACTCAGTCGAATAATTGAATCGACTGGAGAATTACCTAAAGACGAAGCTTTTCAATTTGAAGGCGGAATTGTTAAAGGTAATCCAATGTTATTTCAAATAAGACAATTTGCAGATCGCAGAAAGGCTGATTTTCAATTAGATCAAGCTCGTAATTCTCAGTTACGTGACTTCGGCGTTACTCCCAAAGAAGGAGTTGTCCTAGAGGTGGTTAGAGTTGAGACTAGAGATCAATTTGCAGCTTTTGAGGCTAACAATCCAGGGGTAAAATATTTGTTAGTTCTTGAAAGGGCCACAAATAAATTAGCCCTAACTGACCAGCCAAAAAACATGAGTGGATATATGATTAAAGTCAAACCAGCGCTCTCCCATCAGGCCACGCGTCTTGTCCAAATGAGTCTGAGAAACCCTCATGGGGTGGCATCTTTATTTTCGGCAGATAAGATGACTAAATTACAAGATGGTTCTAAAGTTCGAATTATAGCGGATGGGATTAGGCAAAGAATTGAGAAAGTGGACTGATCGATGGCAAGCTTGCGTAATGATTAAATCGCTTGTTGATTTTTCACAAAAATAGTCGTACTGTCTTCGCCAATCTTAATTTCAATTTATGACTACGAGGGTAGACTGTGGAAATTATCCAGAGCTTAAAGATCTTTTAGCTAGAAGTCCTCTTGCTTGTGATGAACCTTCCGAAAGTCCTGAGACTTGTCGATGCCTTGAGATTTGCGGAGAAGTGAGAGAGGAATGCATTCGTGCTGCTAAGGATGAATCTGCGAGGACAGAAGAGACTCTTCCTGTAGATCCGGACCTATTAGAACAGTCTGTTTTAAAAATTGAGAATTTTTTTGCAACCGTTGCCAATCCCGTACTTCTTAAATTTAAAGAAAAGATGCGAGATTATGCCGCCAGGATTAATCGCATGATTGATAGAGGAGAAGAAATACCGGCAGCGTTTGTGGAAGAATATAGTACCGTTGGCATGAATGGACTTAAGGATTTGCACTCTCTTTTGCTGAATGCAGCAAATCAACCTGGTGAAAATATGTTATATAGGGGATTGCTTAGAATGTTTTGCCATAGCCTAAACTCTAGAATCCATTATATATCTTTTTGTTCTAGTAATGACTTACGTAATGCTAAAAGGCATACTGCCAAGGGATCATTTACTGATTATTACGATGAAAGCTTGCCCACATTTAATTCAAAAGGAGAAGAGCTGACTATTTCAACATGGGATGCTCACAGCTTAAGCGGTACCGCCAATGATAGATTTGAGACGGGTCTCGCCAAAAAAGGCCGTACAGATATTCTTTTGGAAAAGAAGCTTCCTGCTGAAGGTTTTGGAAAAGAAATTCGATTACCAATTTTGGGGCATCAGGCAATCCTTGACGAAGTATTACAAGAGCTTTTGATCAATGCCGAAAGAGCTATGCCGAATGGAGGGAAGATAACAACTTCTGTTACAGAGCTTGATGGGCGTGTCGTAATGTCGGTTACTGATACAGGGATTGGTATTTCATCAGAAGTTTTATCAAGAATTTTTGAAGATAGATTTACAACTAGACCAGAGACGGGCGGAACTGGCCAGGGTCTTTATCTTGTAAGAAATTATATTAGACAAATTGGTGGCGAAATAGCAGTGAAGAGCGTTGCAGGAGAGGGAAGTACTTTTTCTATAATATTGCCATTGGCGAAAGAAGCTGGGCAGACTGCGACTAAAAAAACCTCTTAAAAATCTATTGAAATTCGGAGTGATGAGAATAGTATGAGGGAAGTGAATACAATCCTTTTAGTCAATACCGGTTCCTCAAAAAAAAGATTCATTCTCCAAAAATTGAAGAAGATGGGTCTTACGGTCATCGTTTTGAATAAAGAAAAAAACTGGGCTCAAGGATATGTTGATCATTGGATTTTGGCAGACACTTCAGATCATCGTGAATCAATTGTGGCAGTAGGAAAATTCATTTCGGAAAATCCAAAAATTAAGATCAATGGAGCTTTAACTTTTTGGGAAGATGACGTTTTGCTGACTTCAAAAATTACTGACAAATTTAACTTTATCGGCATTCCTTATCACATTGCCAAAAAGGTAAGAAATAAATTTTTATTTAGAGAATTTTGCAGCGAGAATGCTCTTCCGGTTCCTCAATATAAATTGGTTAGAAATCTTGAAGATCTCAGATATATTTCCGAAAATTTGAAATTCCCGTTGGTCTTTAAACCGGTATATGGAAGCTCCAGTGCGTTTGTGGTAAAAGCAAATGATGAGGAATCTTTGGATGAAGTTTACAAGTTTATAAAAAATAATATTTCGATTTCCGTTGAGTCGGCCCTAAATGACGGGATGGAAATTTATGTAGAGGAATATATTGATGGAGATGAAGTTGATATCGATATTATTTTGCAAAATGGAAAAATAAAATTTGCTTCGATTGCTGACAACTTTAATAAATCGCGAGACATGTTTTTCTTTGATAGCGGACAATCGATTCCTTCGAGTCTGCCAGAGAAAAAACAAGAAGAGTTGCTTGATTTGGCAGAAGAAACTTTGGAAAAACTGGGGGTTCAAAATGGATGTATTCACTTTGAAGCAAAGTCTACAAAACATGGCCCTATGCCAATTGAAACGAATTTAAGAATGGGTGGAGATTATGTTTATTCTTATATTAAAGGAGCTTGGGACGTGGACATGATTGAGCTCGCCGTAAAAGTTGCCCTGGGACATTTTATAAAAGTTTCGGCAGCAGATGTTCCAAAAAAACATATCATTGGATGGGATTTGTCGTCTAAAGAATCAGGGATTTTAGTCCAGCTAGATATTTCGCCTAAAGTCGAAAAAAATAAACATCTCGAAGAGATCCATATTTATAAAAAAATTGGAGAGCCGATTTTGATTCCGCCAATGGGGTATGAATATTTGGGATGGCTAACCGTTAGCGGAGAAAATCTAATCGATGCTCAAGATAATTTAAAAGAAATTCTTGATGAAATTGATTATAAAGTTGTTAAATTTGATCCGGCTTCTTCTATTGGGAAAACTTCTCGTAAACGAGGATCTAGTTTTGCTTCCTTAACTAGCACCGAATCGATTTTGCGCGCGGCTAAACTGGAAAAATTCAAGATGATGTCTACGAAAAATTTGCGTAATTTACATGTTGGAATCGCGTGTAATATTTTTAATGGAGAGGGAAGCGCGGTTGAACAAGACCTAATGTCTGTTGGTAAAAACATTCAAGCTACACTCGAAGGATTGGGATATAAAAAAGTTACTTTCTTCGATTTTAATAATCTTCCAAAAGCATTTAATGAATTGAATAAAAGTGATGTTGATGTCGTCTTTAATGTAGCAGAAAGAATTAATGATTCCAGCTTACTTGAGCCACATGCGGCCTCTATTCTGGACGTATTGCAAATCCCTTATACGGGGTCTAATCCTTTTACTTTGTCTCTGTGTATCGATAAAATTCGCGTAAAAAAATTGCTAAATTATCATAATATTCCGACCCCTCTTTGGGATTATGCTTACGCTATGGATGATGATTTACGATCTGATTTTAAATATCCATTGATTGTAAAACCCGCGAATACAGACAACTCTATCGGGATTACAAATGACTCTGTTGTTACCAATGAAAAACAATTAAAGAGACAGTTGGAAAAAATTATTATAGAGATTGGGCGACCTGCTCTTGTCGAGGAATTTATTGATGGAGATGAATATGATGTTTCAATTATTGGAAGTGAAGATGATGATCTACGCGTACTTCCTTTAAGCCGATC
>JBAYNL010000021.1:0-13250 GCA_041678805.1 Candidatus Altimarinota bacterium
AGAGCTCTTAATGCTGGGGAGATTGCAGAACTAGGAAGAAGGTATAAAGCGGTGTCAGATACTATTTATAAAATAAGTAATATTAAGGAAGATCTGATGAAAGAAAGTTTTGAGTTTAAAGACGTGCTGAATATTGCAATATTTTCTGCCATGGTAGGCGCAGCCGTTTTATACTTCCGTGGATCAATGGGATTAAAAGGTTCTACTGGGGACGATGATGATGATGTTCTTGAGAAGCTTCCAGATGCGCCATCAAGAGAAGGTGATGAAGAAAAGCTCCCTTCTGGTCCTACTCCTGGGCCTTCACCAGAGCCTTCACCTGAGCCCGCCCCAAGACCTTTACCTGGACCTACTCCTGGACCTTCTGATTCCGCTCCCGTGCCTCCAGAAGCTCCTAAAAGACATTTTAAAAGTCTTAGAAGACGATAATTTATAAAAATCATGTCAGACGACAAGGTAAAACTAGATGAAGGACTTATCGGCGATGCTATAAACGAAGGCAAAACTCGAGTGAAAGATGCCTATAAAGTGGCTATGGAAAAATCTTTTGGAAAAACGTGGACTGATAAGTTGCAGGTTTGGAACTGGCCAAAGAATAGTCTCTTATTTGTCGGAAATTTCTTTAAGGAACTTTTTGCTGTCAAAAAAGAAAAAGAAGAAGCAAAAGAACGAGCTGAATCTGAAATAGTTCAAGAGGTCGTAAACGGCGGCGAAACTTCTGCTATCGCCAAGAGGTTGACTGAAGAAATAGATGCGGAGGCAAAATTAGAACCTGAAGAAAAGGAAGCTGTTGCTATTCTTGTCGAAGATTCTTTGGAAGCTGCAAAAGCTACAGGCGAACCTGCAAAAGCTTTGGCCACAATAGATAGGGTAAAAGAAGCCGCTAAAGAAGATGAAAAAGATCCGGAGGCTCTGACTGATGAAGAAATTAGACGATCTTTTTCAATGGGCTTATTTACAATGGTAAGACTACGCCAGCGATTTGATTCAGAAGAAAAACTTGCTGAGTTCCTAACAAGGGTAAAAAGTGCCGCGGGAAAATCTAGAAAATTTAATGATTTCTCAAAATATCTCACTAATAATTTTAAAAAATTATTTAAATTTGAATCCGGAGATGTCCCCGAACTTTTAGGGATTGATAAAACTAAATTCCTTCCACTTTTAATATCTAATGATAAAATGAGGGATGGATTAGATATTGTTTTACCAGAGCTATTCCCTACCGCCGTTAGAGACAAGGGCCTTGTTCCCATCAGAAAATTCTTTGTAAATTTTATTCGCCAAAAGAGATACTCTGAGCCAGAAACTATTGCAAAACTAGTGTTTATGGTTGAGGGTAAAAATTCTAATGACATGAGAGATCTCGCTAAAAGAATTGGTGGAGCAAAAATCGTTTCTCTTGCTAGTGTAAGAGAGACCGAAGATAAAAAAGCTCAACTTAAACAAGAAGGAGCAGAAAAACCAGTCGCTAAAAAAGAGGATGAAGAAAAGGGTGAAGAAGCCGATAAAAAACCTGATCATAAGGAAGAAGAACCTCAACTCGCCGAGGATTTATAAATAAAAAACATGGAGACCTACAATTCAAATATAGACTTAGAAATAGAGAGAATGCTCGAAACGTCCTCTGTGTCTCCCCTACTTAAGGCGATCGTAAAAGCATCTCTGTATAATATGCCTTATGCCAATAAAATGACTATTTTGAGATCTCTTCAAAAGGAACAAAGAAAACTTCTTCTTTTGAAAAAGAGAGAAGAAAAAATTATCGAGAAATACCGAGGCCTGATGGAAAATCTTTCAAAGCAACAAGGCAATACTTAGACAAAAAAGCTTACCTGGTTTAATCCTTAGGATCTTTGAATCTTTCTCTTGTTGACAAAATTATTCTTTCGGGTATAATTTACTCCCTGTCTTGACCTTGGTTTTCAAGTGAGACAACAAGCTATAAGCTTTGACAACAAGATTTTCGCTTTATTGTATTGATTGAATGTCGTGCAGTAAGTAGAATGATCTTCGTAGCTACTGATAAGGCTCAGGACTCTGGCAGAATAGAGTCGCTAAATACAATTGACGGTTCCACCGTTGATACATATGCGTTTCGTTCAGGATATTAAGGCTGGCTTTTCTAGGGCGTTGGTACTCCTAAGCAGACCATAGCTCTCCTCCAAGTGGGGAGAGTTTTTTGTTTAAGGGAAACTTTTTGAAAAAGTTTCCCTTCGCCTTTCAAAATTATAAGGAGTTTTTTGCCCGGGGTCCACGAGACCCGTGGCTCGAAACCTTCTTTTGTTTGTTTTAAGACCCAAGCTTAAAACTTACTTCGCCCGCTTGCGAAGATTTTTTCTCACGCTTTATTTGTAAATCTGCGAATTTTCCTTGAGTTTTTTTCGGTTCTTCTTTAAGATTACCAAGCAAATTTACCATGGTGAGTGTAGCTCAGTTGGTTAGAGCGCCAGGTTGTGGACCTGGATGTCGTGGGTTCGACCCCCATCACTCACCCCAGAGATTGAAAAGGTTGTTCGTTTCTACTCTTCTTCCGGTATACGACTTCCTCTTCCACCATAAGTTGCTTCTCTTATAGCATCCACATCTCCTCCAAAGACTTGTTCTTGAGCTCCTGTAAGACCTTCCACAATTGCTCCGTGATATCTCGCCGCTATTTCTGTTGCTTCGGTTAATTGCGCTTGGCTTAGCTCTAGGGAAATGCCACCGACTGTAAGATTAGCCCTTATGCCAGCTTCAGTTAACTCCTGAACTGCATTTACAGCCTCTTTATACGGGATAGCACCTTCGAGACTATATCTTTTTGCTTCCATAAATGGATTGTTATATTTTTTTAAGGCTGTATTGTAGCACGCGATTTAAATATGGCAAGAGCCAGTGTTATTTATCCAATCCTCTAGAGGTTTTGCAAGTTTTGGTATAAAGATCGCGGAAAATATTATTTGGATCAGTTTGGGTTTTAACCGTTTCGTAATTTTCCTTATTCCAAGTTTTCCAGAAGTCTGGTTCGGAATAATAATTGCCAGAAATGAGAGTTTTGAGACCCCCTATCTCCGTTAGTTCGTCCTCTATAATTTTGTAATAATTTTTATCATCACTCTTTTTGAGTCCATAGATGGCTAAGTCCAAGAAAAGATCATCTTTGGTTTTTTGAAAAAATTCTGAGGATAACCATTCGTATTTGCGAGCAGCCTTATATGGAACGCACCATAATGGGAAGAAATTTACTTCTTTTTTGTACCATTCCATGAATTCAGTAGCTTTAGAAAATGGCACAAAGACATCAAGAGTTACGGGGATTTGAGCTGCTGGAATCCATTTGCGAAATTTTTCCACTAGTCTCAATACTTGATCTGAACTGATAAACTTTCCAAATAAAAGTCTGCCTAGAAACGATTTCGGAGTTACATTTGTCACCCCTTTATCATATCTAAAAAAATAATCGGGAGTTTTGAGGTAGTCTTCTTTTCTGGTTTTAGTGCTTTTGTAATAAACCCTCATCCAGTCGTAGCTATGTGTATATGGTGCTTTATCCACAAAATTCGCTACACTAAGCGCATATTCTGTTGCTGAATGAATAATCCCATCCATGAAATCAACATCTTTATTTGTGTAATGGTTCCAGATAGCTGATTTATAATCTTCAAGATTGTCGTATTTTTCATATACCACCTTCACGAATTGCTTGGCCGAAATTAGTTTGAATTTTAATTTTGAGATAATTCCAAGAGTCCCGAAAGTGCCATGAACCATTTGGAAAATCAGACTGTTCTCATTTTCAGGAGTGCAAATCAGGACATCCCCTTTCGCAGTAATTATTTCATATTCAAGGCAAGTATCATGAAATCCCCCGTATTTATAGGACATTGATTCGATCGAACAGCCCGCAACAGCTCCTCCGATTGTAATCGTTTTTAACTCAGGAACAGTAATCGGAACAAGCCCATGCTTAAGAGTAGCTGTTACCAAATCAACAAAAGTGACTCCCGGTTCTGCAGTACAAGTTTTTTTATCCGAATCGATTTCGAGAATCTCATCAAAATCACTAACATCTATTTTTTCATCCAGATACCTTGTGTCATCAGGCTTAGGTACTTCATGAGAAACAGCTTTCTTTTTTAGTGACAAAGGTTTGGTGCTTTTACGATCTTTTAGTTGCTGGATAATTCTAGATAATTTTTGTTCGTGAGTTAGCATAAATATAACATAGCAGTAATAAAACTATTTGCCAGTCATTCATCCTTCACTTCAATAAGCTCTTGTGGTATTATCCTTGCACTTGGCTTGAATTAGCCTTTTTATTTTATTTCATAACTCATACATTCCCATGATTGAGGATCAAATTTCTCTTATATTGCAAGATATCACAAAGCTTAAAGCAGAATTAAAAGATGTAAAAAAAGACATTAAAGAGGAAGAAAAAATTGATACTGAAAGATATGTGGAATTGAAAAAAGCTTATAAAGATATCAAAGCTCAGTTTAAAGAATATGAAGAAGAGGAATTAAGAGATCTTCGAGAAGATGCTCATTATGGAAAACTTCTTGAATTAAAAATGAAGGCTGAAGAGGATATTGCAAATGCTCGTCAAAAACTTTTTGAAGCCATTGCAAAACTCCCTCAAAAGTTTTTTGAAATGAGCCTTGATATGGGAGCAGGTCCTGTAAAAGTTCAAGTCGTTCCGGACATGAGAGTATTTTTAAATGGGAAAGAAGAAAAAAAGAATTTATAAAAGTGTGGTCGCTATAAAGCCAATTTTTTGATATGTTGTATCTATGAATATAAAATCTGCAAGATTTATTAAGGGAATAGTGAAAGACGATGATCTTTTAGATGATGGCCGGCCTCAATTTGCCTTTATTGGGCGTTCAAATGTTGGGAAGTCCTGCACTATCAATTTTCTGACCAATCAAAAAGAGTTGGCTAAAACCAGCTCTACTCCAGGACGTACACAGGAAATAAATTTATTCCTGCTAAATAATTCTATGTATTTACTAGATCTACCGGGATATGGATTTGTTAAACAGTCGGCGCAAGCTCGTGAACGGCTTAAAGACTTAATTGAATGGTATTTATTTAAATCTCATTATAAACAAAAAGCAGTTGTAATTATTGTGGACGCAAATGTTGGAGTTACTGATAGTGATATGGATATGATTTTGGAATTAGATGAACATGAGAAAAACGTTATTATTGTTGCGAATAAAATAGATAAAATTAAGGGTTCTGAATACAAGAAAAAGATTCAAGCTATTCAGGAAAAAGTTGGAACACATAAAGTTGTTCCCTATTCTACAAAGAAGAAAATTGGGTTAAATGCGTTGAATAATGAGATTTTTGGCTAGTATTTACGCAAAGTAGTTCGACAAAACTTCAATTACCTGCTACCTTGTCCGTAAGCAGAGACAATTTAGTCTTTGCATCTATCTTTTAACGTCAACACTATGACTGGGACGATCAAGAAGCTGACTGATAAAGGCTTCGGCTTTATCACAGGAGAGGGCCTCGAGAAAGATTTATTCTTTCACAGCAACTCTCTCGTTGGAATCACTTTCAACGAACTTAAGGAAGGCGACACAGTTTCTTTCGAAACTGCAGACTCTCCAAAAGGACTTAACGCTGTCAACGTACAAATCGTTGAGGCTTAATAAGCTTAAAGGACCACTACCTGTTAAACGGTAGTGGTTTTTTTGTCTTTATTGTTATATGAACAAGAATTTCTCAATTTTGATTCCGGAATTTTATTCGAAGCTAATCGATTGGGCTGACCCAAAAGATCCTTTGAGGAAAATGGCTGGATTTGATCCTCGAGAAGAAGAAATCCATAAATATGAAATCGTCGATCCTATTGGAGATAAGACAAAAACCGTTATTCCCGGACTAATCCATCGCTATCCTGATCGATTACTTGTAAATTTAACTTCGGCCTGTGCGATGCATTGTCGTTTTTGTTTTAGAAAAAATTTATTACATGCGGTCCCCTCTCCTGATCTTAAGAAAATTTTTGCCTATTTGAAAAAGCACAAAGAAATTTGGGAAGTGATTTTTTCTGGAGGAGATCCCTTGATGATTCCTAATAAATTACTAAGTGAGGTTCTCGTGAAGCTGAATGAAATTGAACATATTAAAACAGTTCGATTCCACACGAGAATTCCAGTTGTTGATCCTAATATTTTGATCAAAAACAAAACGATTCAATTACTAAAAAAGTCTCTAGATAAAGGTAAAAAGCTGACAATCATCATTCATATAAATCACGCAAAAGAGATCACTAAAGAATTCCAAAAAACTGTTAAAGAATTTCAGAGAATCGGAGCCTTGGTCTTGACGCAGACAGTGTTGTTAAAAAATGTGAATGATAATGCTGAAACTCTTTCTGAACTTTTTCGAGGATTGATTGAGTCTGGAGTAAAACCTTATTATTTGCACCATCTTGATGCAGCTAAAGGCACTCATCATTTCCGCGTTTCGGTTGAGAAAGGCAAAAAAATCTTCCAAAAACTACGAGGAAATTTATCGAGCATTTGTTTGCCGGAATATGTTGTAGATATTCCAGGGGGATATGGGAAAATTCCCGTGTTTTGGCTAAAAAAAATGGAAAAAGGCGATAAGAAAAATATATATACTGCCACAAATTTTGAAGGTAAAAAAATTAAATACGTGGACTTTGCCTAATTAGGTGAAAAAATGTAAAATTGTTTCCAGTCATATAAATAAACTTTTAAAAATGGAAAATAGATTTTTGCTAGATATGTCTATCAAACACGGACTTTCCGATAAAGATGTCTCAAAAGTAGTGGATATGGTTTATCAACTTGGATACGACAATATTGATGATCGTGAGTTCCAAAGGGCAGCCAATTATCTTTGTTCGGTGAACTTGATAGATCTTCCACCAGAAGAGGTTTTGACTGAAATGAAAAGAAAAGGTTTTGGGAAAAATCTAGTAGAAGAAGTTTATGAAGAACCTGCTGGTCCTAACGAGCAAGAATAATTAATTTAGAAGTTTTCTACTATTGATTCCTTCTTCAGCTTTATGAAGGATTCCTTTTAGCGTGAATTCCGCGAATTCAAGTAATATATCGTATTCATTTGGGAAAGATTTACTATCGAGAAATTCTTTTAAGACGTGGGCAATCAACTGTATCAAAACTACCTTGATGCTTTTTTTCTCGAGAAATCCGCCATCATCGCTTTCCAACATATCTACATCATAAGCCGTCTTCAGTAATTTCTGAGGATTTTCTTCGGCTTGAAAAAGCAAACTTTTCATCCAGATATCCAGTTCAATTTTAATTTTCAAAGGCATCGTCTCGTCTTCCTTGAAAAATATGAGAGCTTTTTCTTGATGATCTTGAGAAGAATTGTCTTCGCTAAAAGCACCTGATTGTAGCAATAAATAATTACCTATTTCTTTTTCAATTTCCTCATTCCCAAGTAAAATAATTGCCAAAATAAAATTGGCAGGAAGATTTTGTTCCAGGGCTCTACTCACCAATAAAACCAATTCTTTTTTTTGGCTGTTTTTGACGAAATCCAGAAGGATCTTTAAAAGTTCATCTTCTTTCTTTTTCTGTTTGCCCTCTTCTTTTTTGATAGCGGCAATCTGAGCGGCAGCTGCTCTCATTTTCTCTTTAAAAAGCTCAAAGGATTTATCGTCCATTCCTTCGCCTGCATCAAACCCAAAAAATTGCTCTAAGGACATGAGTTAAATTTACGGGGAGATTAAGCTACTACGCTGATAACCTTGTCTTTGAAGACGCGATTATCAAATTTCTTCATAGCTTTTTCGGTGAATACAACTTTTCCAGTGATCGTAGAGTAAATTGTGTGGTCTTTGCCCATGCCTGTATTTTTGCCTGGGAAATATTGAGTACCTCTTTGTCTTATGATGATACCACCAGCTTTTACGGCTTGTCCTCCGAATACTTTAACGCCAAGGCGTTTTGCTACTGAATCGCGACCGTTCTGTGTTGAACCACCTGCTTTTTTGTGAGACATGGCTTTAAGTTAAATTGCGAGAGGGATTTTATGTAAAAAACGGGGAGTTTGCAAGTCTTTTTGCATATTTTTAGCGATTTTTTGATAGTTTTTGACCCGTCAGTATTGTTTTTTGGGCTTATTAATGGTAAAATATTGAGATTTAAAAATAAAAATGCGTATAAAAGTAAGCCATTATTTAGGAATATTAACGGCCTTTGCGATTGTGCTCGGAAATGCGGCTATTTCTCTTGCCGATAATGAGACGCCTATTGTTCCACAAAGTAATTTACAAGCGGAAGTTGTTTCTGTGGAGGCTTCCGATACCCCAATCGATAAAGTAGAGGCTCCAGACGAAGAGGATGTTCTAGTCGAAGAAGAGACTTCAGATGAAGAGGATTCTTCAAATGACGATGATTCTTCGGATGAAGACGAGTTTACGGACGAAGAAATCGTTCTTCCAACCCCTGATCCAATCAAAGAGGAGGAAGAATTTTTAAAAAGATTGAATTCTGAATTAAATCTATCTGGTGCCGAATATCGTCAAATTTTGAGTAATATTACAGCTACGCAGAGACAGTTAAATATGGTTTCAAAACAAAAAACGACACTAACTGATCAATTGAATAATATCGATACTTCTGTAGCTTTGACCACAAAGAAATTGTTTGATGTGGTAATGCAAATTGTGCAATCAGAGAATGAAATCACGTTGATCTATGATCAAATTCAGGTCAAAGAAATCGCTTTGGAATATCAGAAAAATCTATTAAAAGATTACTTGAGACTTTTGTATGAACAAGAGAATTCTTTCCTAGGGACTGATGAAGAAGGACAAGTTGATGCGATAAAATTACTACTAACGGATGATAGCGTGGGAGATAATTTGAAAGAGTTGAGATACTTTAGTTTGTTGAGTGAAGCTGGTCAACAAATGGCTGATAAACTGGATAAATTAAATCAGGAATTGATCGTTTATAAAGAAAAAGTAAAAACGGATCGTATTAATTTGCAAACGTTAAAAGATCAATTAGATATTGAAAAACAGTCCTTGGAACAACAAAAACAATCCAAGGAAAATCTGTTAAAAGTAACTTCTGGACAAGAAGAAATATATAGCCAATTATTGGCTCAGAGTTTGAGAGAACAGCAGGAGGTTTTGGGTGATATTAAGAGTTTGGACAACGCCGTTAGTTCGATCCAAACAAAGATTGCTAATGGAGAAAGTTTTGATACAGCGGAATATGAAAATTTCTTGGATGATAGGGCTTTGGCTCTATATAAGTTCCAGATGGAGAATACTTATACTGGAATAACTCAGTTTATGTGGCCAGTGGAACCATCTAGAGGGCTGACTGCTTATTTCCACGACCCATTTTATAGGAGTACTTTTGGAATGCAGCATAACGCAATTGATATCCCTGTCCTCCAAGGGTCTTTGGTGAGATCTACATCCGATGGAGTTGTTTACAAAACAAAAGATAACGGTTATGGATACAGCTATATTATCGTAGCCCATACTGGAGGTTTCATGAGTGTTTATGGGCATATCAGCAGCATCTTGGCAAAGGAGGGCGATACAGTAAAGCAAGGCTCTATATTAGGCCTTTCCGGAGGTATGCCTGGGACTAAAGGAGCAGGCTATATGACAACTGGTCCGCACTTACATTTTGAATTATTAGCAAATGGTGTTTACGTAGACCCTTTGAATTATGTACCAATTGCTTCTCTTTCTTTTGAAAATATCGAAAAGCTTCCGAAAGAATATATGGAAGCTTGGAAATTAGCGACTTCTGTTTCCAGAGAAGGCCCAATTGAAAGAAGTACTTCAGTTAAAAAAATCCCTTCGAACGTAGACTAAGTGGCAAGCTTATTTATTTCATGGTAAATTTTGGCCATGGATATTTTGGGAATCATAAAGGGATTACGGAAGATTTATCCGGATGCTCGTGTAGAGCTTAATTTTAGCAATGTTTGGGAACTAATGATTGCCGTAATTTTGTCAGCTCAATGTACCGATGTGAGAGTAAATAAAGTCACTCCTGAATTGTTTAAAAAATACCCTACAACACTAAGTTTTGCTCAAGCTAAGCCTGCAGAGTTGGAACGAGCAATTTATTCAACTGGATTTTATAGAAATAAGGCTAGAAATATTCAGATGGCGGCTCAGAAAATCATAGCTGATTTTGGAGGGAAAGTTCCGTCTACCATGGATAAGCTTTTGACTCTTCCTGGAGTAGCCAGAAAAACGGCTAATGTAATTTTAACTTCGGGATTTGGAAAAGATTGCGGGATTGTAGTGGATACGCATATGATTAGAATTTGTGGGCTTTTAGGATTGGTTTCTAGTAAATCCGTGAAGACTAAAAATGCGGTTCAAATTGAAAAAGAACTGATGGAAATTGTTCCGAAGAAATACTGGGGGCTCTTTTCACATTTGATTGTTTGGCATGGCCGAAGAGTGTGCATAGCAAGAAGGCCGCAATGCGGAAAATGCGTGATAAATCATCTGTGTCCGAGCGCGATGGTTTAAGCAGCTAGGATGATAGTCTTGATCTCTTTCTCAGCACCACATTTTGAGCATGTGACGAACCAGAAATAGACTTCTGTAGGCTTTTTTCCCATTTCTTGCTCTAGCGCTACTAAATCAGATTTTAGATCTTTTCTAGAGGTATTTTTGGTCGCCTTGCAGTAGAATTCTTTCTCCAAGGTAACAACCTTTGGATCTTGTGAATTTGCGCCTTCTACTTCAATAAAAAGAGTTGATAAGAAAAGGCTGTTCGTATCCAAAATCATTGGTTTTGTAGGAGTCTTATAGTCCTTTACCTTGATCTCGATCATTCCCCTATTTTTGTCGATAGCATCTGAAAAATGATATCCAAAAGCTCTAGGAGAGAACGTCTTATAAAAAGTTTTGTGTAGTGTTACTTTTTTCTTATCCCAATTTTCTACGATCACTTCAGGACAATCACAAGTTCCCGTTACGGCTCCCATGACATTTCCGCCAACTGAGGAAAGAGTTCCCGTCAATTTACCCATTCCGGATTGGCCTTGAGTAGCTACATTTTTTGCTGAATCTAATGCGGTTTTAAATGCACCTAATCCAAGTCCCGCCATCCCTCCTGCAGCAGGTGTTGATGGAGCTGGGGCGGCTGGTTCTACTGGCGCTGGCACAGCTGGTGCAGCTACTGGGGCTGGAGCAACTTCTGGAGTAGGCGTCGGTGCTACGACTGGCGTAGCTGTAGGCACGGCTTCAACAGGAGCTGGTGCTACTGAGTCACTTGATACAGGTGCAGCAGGAATTGCTTCCACTGCAGGTACAGCTTGTGGTTCTGTTACTTGAGCTGGAGTCGCTGTATTTTGAGTTGTTTGTGTGTTGTCGTCTGCCATATAGTTTGGGTTTTTATATTTATCTTGTTTTATTTTATCATTTTTTGACGAAATAAGCAAGTCCCAGACTTGGAGGTGAGCCAAAAAACGAAGGTTTTCGAGACGTTTTATGGATAAATCCTATTGATTGTTCTTGGGAATGGAATTACTTCACGGATGTGTTTACGGCCACAAATCCAGCCTACAATCCTTTCTAGTCCGATTCCGAAGCCGCTATGTGGTACTGATCCATACTTTCTGAGGTCGAGATACCACTGAAAAGCTTCCAAGGGCAAATTGTGCTGTTTGATGCGGTCTAAAAGAACATCGTAATCATCTTCACGCTGTGATCCTCCGATAATTTCGCCATAACCTTCCGGGGCAAGTAAATCAGCGCAAAGTGCAACTTTTGGATTATTTGGATCACGTTTCATGTAAAAAGCTTTGACTTCCGCAGGATATTTTTCAACGAAAATCGGTTTGTCGTATTTTTGAGTTAACATAGTTTCATCATCCCCTCCCAAATCATCATTTTCTTTAATATCAGATCCCATTTCACGAAGTTCTTTTACAACGTCAGCGTGAGTTTTTTTGATAAATGGAGGAACAATTTTTTTGAGCGGCTCAATATCGCGTTCCAAAATAGCCAATTCCGCTAAATTATTTTCCAAAACTTTTTTAACAATATGGACAATTAAGCCTTCTTGAATTTGCATATTTTCATCATGCTCCACGAAAGCAGCCTCTGCGTCCATCATCCAAAATTCAGTCAGATGACGGCGCGTTTTCGACTTCTCTGCACGGAAAACCGGACCAAAATCAAAACATCTTCCCACGGAAAAAATTGCAGCTTCGATATACAACTGGCCTGATTGAGAAAGGTAAGCTTTTCCTTTATCGAAATATTCCATTTCAAAAAGTTCGGTAGTCCCCTCACAGGCATTTGGAGTTAAAATCGGCGCATCGATTTTAATAAAGCTGTTGTTATTTAGATATTCATAAACGGCATTTATGATTGTATTTCTAACAACTTGAATCGCTCTTTGTTTACGTGACCTAAGCCATAAATGGCGATTCTCCAAAAGAAAGTGCATGCCGTGACCTTTTTTGGCAATTGGATAATTTTCTTTTACCAATTGAATTATTTCGATATCTTTTACTTGGAGTTCATATGTATTTTCTAGCTTAGGATGTTTGGTAATTTGGCCTGTAATTTTGACGGAAGATTCCATGGTAAGTTCCTCCGCTTTTTGGAAGACTTCTGTGGGAACTCCCGGTTTAAAAACAATCGCTTGAGTTACTCCCGTACCGTCTCTAACTTCCAAAAAGAAAATTTTACCACTACCCCTTTTATTGAACATCCAGCCCTGAATCAGGACTTCTTCATCAACATGATTTTTAAAATCTTTAATGAAAACTTTATTAGCCATATTTAAAAAATTAAATTAGTTTTTCTTTCGTGCGCGAACTGGTGGTATAGGCGTGAATCATTCTTCATGAGTTATTTGCCGGCATTATATAAAACTATTACTGGTTTGTGCTAGGCATTTTTGATATAATAAACAGAAGTAATTTTAAAAAATGGCTGAAACTAATGGCTGAAACTTTTGAACCAAATAAAGACCCTGATCAACGTCCAGCTCTTCCTGAAGGGAAAGAGTGCCTAGTTGCGCTACATGAGGAAAGGGAAAATATGGGGCAGAGCTCATCAGACGAGTTAATGAAGGATCCTAAGAAAGAAGCGCCCCCTAATTATTTAACAAGGTTTGAACGCACGGTGGTTCCTCCAGAATTAGATGATTCCAAAAGGGAGGTCCCAATGATGGGGAGTAAAAAAGCCTTGGAATATTATGAGAAACTTGTAGGACATGAAAAAAAATCTTTTGGGTGGATTATGAAAATTG
>JBAYNL010000022.1:0-13132 GCA_041678805.1 Candidatus Altimarinota bacterium
GCAGCGTCTTTAGCCTGAACACTAATAGTCGAAACGTAATTATCTCCACTTAAATAGCGTTGAGCCGTAGTTAGGGGCACAAAAATCATATCATCTTGACTACCAAAACCAGATCCACCTTTTGATTTAGTAATTCCAATAATTTTAAACTCAATTCCCTTTATTTTAATTTTTTGGCCAATAACGTTCGTAGCACCTACTCCAAAAAGATCATCTCTAGTAGTTGGCCCTAACACTGCTACTTTCGACATACTTTTAACATTTTGATCTAAAATAAAAGAGCCTTCGTCGACAGTCACATTCCTTACTACAGAGTAAGAAGGAACAGTCCCAACGATTGAAGTATTTGTATTAGTTCCCTTGCCAGTAACTTGATAGCTTCCAGAGACGTCTGGGGCGACAGCGCTGGCTAATGTGATTTCTTTTGAAATAGCATCTGCATCAGCTTTAGTTAATGTTTTTGATGAGCCTCTTCCAGCACGAACTGTCGATCCCGGAGTTCTACTAGCGCCAGGCATTACCATTATCAAATTAGATCCAATAGATTGAATACTTGTCTCAATAGATCCTTGAGCCCCTTGTCCAATTGCAACCATTGTTATTACTGAACTAATTCCAATCACAATCCCCAAAACAGTTAACCCGGATCTAATTTTATTAGCAAAAAGAGCCGCATAAGTTTCCTGTAAAGTATCCAAAATTGTCATAGTTTATTTATTACTTTTCTTTGATGAGACTTAGAATCACTTACGATCAATCCATCTCTTACATGAATAATTCTCTCGGCACAGGCCGCGATATCCGGTTCATGCGTAATTAAAATAATCGTACGTCCAAGATCTTGATTTAATTTTTGAAAAGTCCCGAGAACGATATCTCCAGTTTTTGTATCCAGATTGCCCGTTGGTTCATCTGCAAGAATCAATTTAGGTTCATTTACCAATGCTCGAGCAATTGCTACACGCTGAATCTGCCCACCAGAAAGCTGATTTGATAGATGTAAAAAATGTCCTTCATCAAGACCTGCCGCCATCAAGGCTTCTTCAGCACGTCTCTTCCTCTCATCTGCAGCAACCCCTTCATAAACCAAAGGGAGCATCACGTTACGCAATACAGTAGCCCTCGGTAAAAGATTGAAAGCTTGGAATACAAATCCAATTTGACTTCTCCTAATATCTGCAAGGTGATCTTCGCTAAGCCTGGAAACATCGAATCCATTTAAATAATACTTTCCACGAGTTGGAGTGTCCAACGCCCCAAGAATATGCATCAAAGTAGATTTGCCTGAGCCAGACGGGCCCACTATAGCTACGAATTCACCCTCTTTGATAGAAAAAGAAACACCCTTTAAAGCCTCAAACTCAACATCGCCGGTTTTGTAAATTTTACCAACATTCTCTATTTCGATCATACTTTTATTGTCGTTCATACATATTTTTTTTAATCCATAGGAGGGGCTCCTCCACCAGCAGGAGGGGCTCCTCCACCAGTTTTATTGCCTCCCAACATACTTGTAATAGATTTAGCTTGAGTGCTCGTATTTGTATTTGTAACCGTTGAAGTAGTTGTTTTCACAATAATTTGATCTCCTTCTTCAAGACCAGAAACGATCTCATTAAACGTATCATCTGAAATGCCTACCTCAACAACTTGTTGAACCGGTAGGATAGAAGAGATCACTCCCTGCCCAGTTGTATCTTCAGGCATGGTCCCCTCAAACATCTCCACATAAGAACCCTCGTCATCAGATTTCACTGCAGCAATGGGGACCAATAAAATATCTTGTTTCACTTCAGTAATAATTACAGCACTTACGCTCATTCCTGGCCTCACTCGTTCATCTTGAATATCTAAAAGGATTTTTACATTGTAAGTCACGACTCCCTGAGTAGTAGTAGCAAGAGTATCAATCTGAGCGACTTCACCAGTAATCTCCAAGGAGTCAATCGCATCAAAAGTTAAATTAGCTTTTTGACCAACTTTTACTTTTGGAACATCAACTTCGTTTAAAGGGATTTCAGCAATTTGCTGATTTGTAATAATAGAAGCAAACGCAGAGCCAGAAGACGCGTTGTCTCCAATATCATAATTAATTGCCGCAACAGTTCCAGAATAAGGAGCTCTTACAGTATAATCAGCTAATTTATCCAAGGCATCATTCAAAGCGTTTTCCTTTTGTCTTATTTGTATATCCTGAGCTCTAATATCAAGACTACCACCGGACGTTAATTCATCCATTGATTCTTGCGCTTTTTGCACTGCGAACTCAGCTTCAGACAAATCTAAAGGCTGATTTTGAGATATTTCTCTTAGCTCATTTTCTGCGGTTATCTTTGCCTCAAGATAATCCTGTAAAGACCTCTGGGCAGCCAAAAGATCAGAAAGATGAGTGTTAACCAAACTTAAATATTCAGTCAAGGTATCAAGTGATTCCTGTACACTAGAAGAGGGCTGATCTTGATAATCAATGCACGCATTAAGATAATCATTTTCACTTTTTGCAGCTTGAGCCAGGGCCTTTGTAGTTTCAGTAGTTTCATTAAGGACAGCTTCTATTTCAGATTGTTCGGAGTAGCGAGTAATTTTTTTAAATGATTTAAAATTGATTCCATACTTATCTTTAGCAGAATAAAAATCTGTAGTTGCAGCATTCTTAAAATCATCCAGTCTTCCCCTATCGCGTGAATCCATTTGTATTGTTAATCCATTAATATCAGAAAGAATATCCCTGAGTCCTTCCTTTATGGTAGGTAAATCCAAAAATGCATCAGAAATTTTATTAAAAGAATCTTCATAAGCTTTTTCAATATTATCCAACGCCTTTTGCTTACTAGCTTCAGCATCTTCGGAATCTATTTCTTGAGAAAGTTGTAATTGAGCCAAATCATTTTGAGCCTGAGCCAAGTCGTTTTCAGCTTGAGTAGTTTGAATTTGGCCATTCAATTTCTCCATACTAAGTTTTGCCGATTCCAAATTTAATTCAGCATCTCTTACCGCCTTTTGAGCTTCTACTGGATCAAGTTTTGCGATAATAGCTCCCTTTGTTATCTTTTGACCAGGTTCAACAAAAACGCCAATAACTTCTCCTGAAACTTCCGATTGAACATCAGTTTGATTCAAGACTGAAACCTGACCACTTCCTGAAACTGAAGTCGTTAAAGTCCCTTTTTCAACCGTGCTTAAAACATATCTAGTTTCAACTTTTCCACCAAACGCCATTTTATATCCATAGAAAAGTGAGACAGAAAAAACTATGAGAACAATGAAACTAACAAATTTATGTTGCCTTAAATATTCGAACAATTTCCTCATCAAAATTTTAAGTTAAACAATTATTTTATGATCGCAGGGGCCATTGGTAGCAATTCAGGAGGAGGTAATTTCCCGGGACCAGGAAATGGAAAATCTCCAGGAGGCGGAGGTAATAACCTAATAAGTGTCGCCTCAATTTGGGATTTATTATTTGGAGAACCAATAATTACAGCAAAATCATCTGCTTTTAAATCGGCTGATTTTAGATCATCTTTATCCTTTTTAATAGACGTATTCTCCTTGATTAGCACTGTTTTTTCAGTGCCATCACGATCTTCAATTATCAAGATAGGTAATTCTACCTTAATAATTCTGCCTGCCGTACCATGAGCATTCGGAAAATCTTCTCCCATCATTCCCATAAAACCTTCTCGATGATTTTTATCAAAAACTTTATAGTAATTATCTCCCATACCGTAAGAGAAAGAAGCTCTTCTGTGACCAACGAACATTCCAGCTCTGAACACAATCAGTAAAACAATAAGAGATCCTATTGTGCAAATAATCTGCTTGAAAACTTTTGAACGTAAAAAATCTTTAATCTCCATTATTAGTGTTGGTTAATAAATTTTATTGGCAAATGTATATATTTTGAATTTTTTGCAACAAATCGAAGGGCTAAAAGCACCATGAAAATTATAGAAAATAGCACGATGATACCCATAACCGGAAGTGTATCCGCAAGGGAAAGTAAAAATTCTTGCCAATAAGCGACAATAGACCCCCCATCAGAAAATATCAGCGAGAAATAGCTATAAAACCCGGATTTTGAAAAAGATTGGGAAACATATTGTAACGCAGGGACAATCGATGCTATTCCAACTACAATTATCAAACTAAACGCCGTGAGTATTACTCTAACTCTCCGCATTTTAGCACCTGCAATTCTGTCCAAAATTTTTCCCTGCAAAAAACTTGGAGGATTTATCTCAGGAATATTTACGAACAAATTTTTGTAATTCTTTTGCATATTAATTTATACGTTAAAGTTTATTATTTTGGTGCATCAATCATTTTTTTCAATGCAATTAAGGCTCTACGGTGTTGGCTTTTGACCGTATCTAAAGGTTTTTTCAGGATTTTTCCTATTTCATCAAAAGTTAAATCATGGTTGTAATGGAGCAAAAGTACCTCTCTGTATTTTGGGGACAGCTTATTTAATAAACGCTCAATTACTTCACTTTTTTCTACAGCCTTAAAGTCTTCAATCGGAGAGGAATCCGGGTCGAATAATGTTGCGGTTATTAAATTATCTCCTTCGTCATCATTAAAGTCTGAGAACGAAAAATTCTTTTTCTTTCTTAAGAAGTCGATTGCTGTATTTCTGGCTATTGTAAAAAGCCACGTCTTAAAATTTTCTTCTGGATCAAATTTCTTTAAATATTTCCATGCTTTGAAAAATGTTTCCTGCGTTAAATCTTCAGTTTCCGTAATCCCTCCAGAAAATCTATAGATAAAGTTAAAAACAGGTTTTAAATAACGATTCAAAATCTTCTCGAATGAATCATTATTGCCATTAAGATACTCCAAAACTAATTGTTGGTCTGTTTTATCCACTACTTGAAAATTATCCTAAACTGCCGGACAAATTATCCTGTAATCACAAAATTGGCAAATGAATCCTGGTGTAGGATTAAATTTTGAGGTTTGCATGTCCAATATAAATCCACGTACTTCATCTTTTACTTCGTCGATTTGTTGACTAGATCTTTCCGTCGAAGTTTTCTCATTATTTTCTAGATAATAGAGACTCAGTTTTGATACCGGAATTTTCAAAACATCTCTACATGCCAAAGCGTATATAGATAACTGTAAGTCTTTTTTTAAATTTATATTTTCTTTAGATCGGCCAGTTTTATAATCAATAACCTCAAAAGTTCCGTCACTAAGTTTATCAATACGATCAATTCTACCACTGATCGTAAACTCATCTACTTTGATACTAAAAGGTTGTTCCAAAAAAGCTGGAATAACCCAAGGATTACTGTTTTTCTCAAAAAACTCAGTCAACATTGTAAGTCCTTGATTTTTACGAATTTCCTCATGTTCAGGACTTTCGTACCCATAAGGAACCCAATTTTTTTCATATAACTCTTTTAGAATTTCCAAAGTCACTTTTTTGCCGTACTTAAGCATTCTATAAAGTTGATTCAAAGTGTCATGTACGCTGGATCCGAAATTAGCCGCATGAGACTGAGGAACTGGAACACCAAGCATATACCTGTAACTATACTTCAAAGGACAAGTCCCAAAAGTGTCGAATTGACTGTAGCTCAGAGTTTTCTTTTTGAACGGAGGAAGATCGAAAATTGGAGGCTTGGTAGTTTTAAATTCTTTCAGTTTTTTTATAGCATCGACAGTCTCTTCATGTTCAATTAATTTAGCGCAGTTGCTATCTAAAGTCTCTTTCGCAAAAGGAGATATTTTCCATTTTTTAGAACCTTCATATTGATCGCTATAGGTGATAAAAAGTTGTTTTTTTGCCCTTGTCATCGCTACATAAAAAAGTCTGCGTTCCTCCTGTAAATGGAAATCTCCTTCAGGATAAATCTCCTTAGTCAGTTCTTCCGGTATCTCAAAAGTGTCGCTTCTTTTAGTCCCAGGGAAGCGCTGATTTACAGCATCAACAATGAATACAAAAGGGAATTCCAAACCCTTAGCCCCATGAGCCGTCAAGATTTGCACGGAATCCCTGTCCGAATCTTCGTGGTTCGCTAAAGGAGAATTAGCTTCTTCCAATAATTTCAAATAACTCACAAAATCAATCACTGATCTTTCTTCGTTATCTTTTTCGAATTTAGTCACGTATCTGGCGAAGGCATTAATATTCTCAATCTCTTCAAATTTATCAGCCTCAACCAATTTTTTCAGATACCCGGATTTTTGTAGAAATTCATTAAGTACTAAACCAATAGTCTCTTTTTTAGAGAAAGCTATTAATTCATTAAGAATTTCATGCACTTTTTCTTCCCCTTTTTCAAATCCCGGAATAGCTAGATTTTCAGCAGTAATCGCCTCTATTAAATGAGTCTTTTTAGGCTTATTTAAAATCTCTAGTATTTTTACCATCGGTATATCGAAGACATCCATTCGTAGGATTCTAAGTAAAGAAATGTCATCTAAAGGATTTGCCAAAAATTTTATTACCGAAGTTAGATCTTTAATCTCCTCCAAAGATAATAATCCCTTTGGATTACGAACTTGATAGGGGATTCCTAAATACTTAAATTCATCCACGAAAGGATGGGCCAGATGATTTGCCCTTATCAAAACTGCAAAATCTCTATATTCAAATCCCTGTTGATGCAAATGCTGAATTTTTTCAGCCACAAATGAAGACTCTTGCACAAACGAAGGGAAACGATGAACCTCAATTGGATCATTTGAGTCGGTAACATTGCATCTTAATTGTTTATTAATTCCATTTTTAACCTCTAATCTATCGGGATTATTATTTTGTATTAACTTATAAGCTCCATCCAGTACGTTTTTCGTGCTTCTATAATTTTCAGACAGAACAATTTTTTCACAGTCTGGAAAATTCTTTTCAAACTGTAGCATGTTACTCAAACTCGCTCCGCGCCATTTATAAATACTTTGATCGTCATCTCCAACCGCGAAGATGTTTTTGTGATTTTGAGAGAGCAGTAAGGCCAATTTGAACTGGGCATAGTTGGTATCCTGAAATTCATCAATCAAAACATATTTGAATTTTTCCTGATATTCCTTTAAAACTGATTCTCTCTTTTCAAGGAGCTGCAGCGCATAACTAGTCAAATCGGCAAAATCCAAATAATTATTTTGGATCAAGAGATTTTGATATTGTTTGTAAACTTTAGCAATTTCCAAAGTTTTATCTTTTTCTTCGCCAGTGAGTTTTTCGGCATAGGCAATATAAGAATCAGGGGTAATTAGTTCGTCTTTCAATTTGCTGAAATGCCAGAGTAAATCATAAATAAATTTATTGGGATTTCCGAGTGGTCTGTAGTAATCCAGTTCAAAACTAAATAAATTTTTCTTAAAGAAAAACCATTGCTCCACTTGATCGAGGATTTTATATCCAGTATCAATTCCTATTTCATGACCTTTTTCATGCAGCAGTTGATCCGAAAAAGCATGAAAAGTTTTCACGCAAAGTTCGCTATATCCCAAAGGCATTTCCAAATCAATTCTCTCTACCATTTCATTAGCAGCCTTTTCGGTAAAGGTCAGCGCAAGGATGTTTTCAGGCTTAATCCCTTCGTTATTGATCAAATTCACAATTCTGGAAGTAATTACGCGAGTTTTCCCGGTTCCAGCTCCTGCAATTATTAAAACAGGCCCATTTTTATGATTTACCGCCTGGTTCTGTTCCTTGTTGAGGTTCATTCAGCAGAAATTACAATATTTCCACTAATCCAAATTCGAAAAACTGAGGATCAGCAGAACCGGAAGTATAAATAAACTTGGTCTTAGATTTAGCTTCGTTATACAAAAATAAACTAGGCGCAGCTTTTGAAGTTCCGGCAGACACAGGCCTTACTACAGATGAACAAACTTCCTTTACTCGTTTGCCATAAATTTCACCTTTTTGCCATTCCCCATTGAAAGGACCTTTATCTAAAGCCGCTTGCTTGTCCGCGTCAGCGATTTGTTTTAATTCATCAGCGGTATATTCTATTTTATAATTATCAGCTAATGCCATTACATATGATACATATCCACTTTCATTCATGTCACCTTTAACTACTTTGCAATTAGCCGGATCCCTACCTTCGATTTTGACCAAATTTAAAATAGCATCCTCAATAGATTGAGTTTCAAGTTTTTCAAATACGGAAATTGTTCCTCCAAAACAACCATTATCATTAACTTCAGGGGAAGTAATAGAATTGCCATTCTCCTCTACAACGTTTTTACACTCTCTGGAATATTCTTCTGGAAATTGAAAAGTGATTCCAAGTCCCTTACTTATATAAGAATTTGCCCTAGTGACTTTAGTCGAAGTAGGGGATGTACACCCCATCATCAAGACTGCCAACATAACTACCATAATTTTTTTCATACAAAAATTGTTAATTAAAATATGCTTCAAAATTCTACAACAAAAAGAGCCCTACTAGTAGGGCTCTTTTGATAATTAACTTGATCAATTATTCCTCTTCTTTCTCAGTATCCTCTTTTTTAGCTTTTTTCTCTTTCTTTTCTTTTTTCCCCTCCTTCTCTTCACCAGCTTCATCAGCAGATTCTTCTTTTTCTGCTTTCTTTTTCTTTGCTGGTTTTTCAGTCATAGCCTTAATAGATAAAGCAACTCTGTGCTCTTCCGGATCAATAGAAATAATCTTAGCCTTCACCTTGTCTCCAGCCTTAAGAGCAACTGTAGCATCGGTAACTTCTTCTTCAGAAATTTCACTAACATGGATCAATCCATTGATTTCATCATCTAATTTAATAAATGCTCCAAAAGGAGTAATCCTATTAACTTCTCCTTCAATGACAGTTCCAACTTTATATTTTTTGCTAGCCTCAATCCATGGATCTGGCACAAGTCTCTTCATAGAAAGACTGATTTTGTCGCCCTCTTTACCAATAATCAAAACCTCTACGTCGTCACCAAGTCTTCCATAATCATGTGGGTCTTTTACGTGACCCCAAGCAATTTCAGAGATATGAACCAAGCCTTCAAGGCCTTCAAATGTAACGAAAATACCAAACTTAACAATACCGCTAATTCTGCCTTTAACTTTTTGTCCAACTTCTAGTTTATCCAAAGCCTCGCCTCTCTTTTCCTGTTCAGCAGCTTTCTCAGAGAAAATTAGTTTTCCTCCATCTCTATCGAGATTGATAACTTTAACTCTTAAAGGAACTCCAACCAATTTTGTAAGACGAGCTAAGATTTGACTTGAGTCAGCACCATCCACACGTGGATAGTGTAAAGGAGCCAATTGTGATACTGGGATAAATCCCTTAACTCCATCTACATTTAATAGTAGACCACCTTTATTAGCCTCACTTGGCATAACCGTAATAGACTCATTTGTCTCAAAAGCTGTGACAAATTTGTTCCAAGTTTTCTTTTGGCTAGCTTTTCTAAGAGATAGAACAACTAAACCATCATCATTTTCATCTTCAAGCACAAAAGCCGTAACACTGTCTCCCTCTTGAAGAGTTTTTAACGTTCCAAAGCTATCATGAGCCTCATGGCCAGAAATAACTCCAGTGTATCCACCTCCAAGATCAACAAGAACTTTGCTCTTTAGAATAGATACTACTGTTCCCTCACTTAGAGAGCCAGGCGTCGGAATAGCCACTTCAGGAGTATTCTTCAGCAGCTCCTCCATAATAGAACTAACTACTTTAGTTTTCATAAACCCTTTATAACAAGACCTTTTAATAATAAAGCTTTTTGTGTCTATAAAGTGGTCTTGCTAATAAAAATACCTTAAAAACCAAAAAGCCCACGGATTATAAACACGAGATGACAAAAAGTCAACAGTTTACCTAGAGAGGATTATGTCCTGGCCTTTTTTCACAATTTTTACGATATCTCCTTCTTTAAACGTTCCATCCAAAAATTTCTCAGTCAAAGGATCTTCAACTAACTCTTGAATAGCACGTCTCACTGGCCTAGCTCCATATTTTGGATCATAACCAATCTTTGAAAGTTTTTCCAAGGCAGAAGGGGTGGTATCTAGAGTAATTTTCTTAGATTCCAAACGTTTTTGAAGATAACTTAAATGTAATTTCACGATTTCCTTGATATTATCATTGGTCAAAGCATGGAATACTACGACCTTATCAACTCTATTTAAAAATTCAGGTCTAAAATGATCTTTAAGCTCTCCCAAAATTTCACCTTTCATTACCTCGAAATCTCCTTCCGCTTTAGAAATTTCTTTGCTAGAAGTAGAGAACCCTATTGGCGCTGCTTTCTCGGTCAATTTCTTAGCCCCAATATTGGAAGTCATAATGATAATTGTGTTTCTGAAATCAATTAAACGTCCCTTTGCATCAGTCAATTGCCCATCTTCTAAAATTTGTAACAATAAGTTAAATACATCTGGATGAGCTTTTTCAATTTCATCAAACAAAATCACACTATAGGGTTTTCGTCTAACGGCTTCTGTTAGCTGACCTCCCTCATCATAACCAATATATCCAGCTGTAGCTCCGACAAGCCTAGAAGTATTATGTCTTTCCATGAATTCACTCATGTCTATTTTGATCAACGCATTGCGATCGCTATAAACTTCTTCCGCAATTGTTTTTACAAGTTCGGTTTTCCCAACACCAGTTGGTCCCATGAAAATAAATGAACCAATTGGTCGTTTTTCATCAGCAAACCCTGCTCTTGATCTACGAATAGCTTTTGAGATCGCTGTTACCGCTTCATCCTGCCCAATAATCCTTTTCTTTAAGGAATTTTCTAAATTCTTAAGTCTAGAAATATCATCTTTCACCAATCTAGTCACTGGAACTCCAGTCATTGCCGAAACAACTTCGGCAACTTCATCGGCAGTTAATTTCTCTCTTTTTTCTCGAGGAATTTTTACGAATTTTTCTTCCTCAATTTTTTTCAAAACCTCAAGTTCTTCATTTCTATATTCAGCAGCTTTTTCATAATCTTGATTTGAAACACATTCCTCTTTTTTCTTAATTATTCCCTGTAATTTCTTTTGTAATTTCTGAACTTTACCATTACTAGTAGTAGTTTTAATTCTCTTTTTAGCCGCAGCTTCATCAATTAAATCAATCGCCTTATCCGGCAAAAATCTATCATTGATATACCTTTTTGACAGTTTTACTGCAGCAGTTAAAGCTTCTCCGGTAATTAGTAAATTATGATGATCTTCAAAAGCCTCTCTAATTCCATTCAGCATTTCCAAAGTTTCATCAACGGAAGGTTCCTCAACCATAACCGATTGAAATCTGCGCTCTAGCGCGGCATCTTTCTCAATATTTTTACGATACTCATTTGTCGTAGTAGCTCCAATTACTTGAACTTTTCCACGAGATAAAACCGGTTTCAAAATATTAGCAGCATCGAGACTTCCTTCAGCGCTACCAGCTCCCATAATGGTATGTAATTCATCTATAAAAAGAATAACATTATCTTGAGAAGCAGCTTCCTCCAAAATTTGCTTAATTCTTTCTTCAAATTCTCCACGATATTTTGTTCCAGCTACCACTGAAGACATCGATAAAGACAAAATTTTCTTATCAGCCATATTCTCAGGAACAGATTCCTTTGCAATAGCTTGAGCAAGACCCTCCACAACAGCAGTTTTACCGACACCAGATTCTCCAATAAGAACAGGATTGTTTTTAGTTTTTCTAGAAAGAATACTAATGACACGTTCGATTTCCTTTTTTCTGCCAACAATTGGGTCTACTTTTCCAGCTCTCGCTTCAGCAACCATGTCAGTCGTAAAATAATCCAAGGCTGGAGTATTAGATTTAGAATTTTCAGCCGCACTTTTTTTATGCTTATAAGCGTCCTTATATCCTTCCTTGCCTCCTTGCTGACCGGTTAAAACTCCATGCAATCCAGCTAAGAAAAACTCTATCGGATTCATATTTTGTGGACCTTTTGGCATGCCCTCAGGAGTAATTCCTTGTGGAGGCATATCCTTTGCCCTTTCAAATATTTCCATAATTTGTTCTTTCACATCAGCAGGGGATACCTTCATATTTTCCAAGATAACCGTAGCGGCCGTATTTTGCTGTGAAACCAAAGAATAAAGTAAATGCTCTGTTCCAACAAAAGAATGTCCAAATTCTTTAGCTGATTCTACAGCCTTTTCAATAACATCTTTTGCAAATCCAGAAAGTCCAGCAGGCTCATTTGCCGGAGCTGGAGCGCTACTTCTTCCAACTGTTTTCAAAACTAGATTCACATTATCCAAGGAAACTCCAAAATTAAGAAGAACAGAAGCCCCCAAAGAACTTTCTTGAGCCAATATTCCAATTAAAAGATGTTCCGTCCCAACATAATTAAGCTTGGCTTCACGAGCTTTTTCCTGAGCAACAATCAAAGCCTGCTTAGCTTCCTTTGTAAACTTATCAAAATGATTAAATTCGTTCATATTTTTATTTTAAATTTCTATAAATTCTACCATAAATTTGTCACTTTAAGTACTCTGATTACGGTTTTCTCCTTTACAATAAGGGTGAAAATGGTAATACGAACTACTTAGCACTTGTCATTATAGAGTGCTAAATAGAAAGTGGCAATAGAATAATTTTAGTTAACTTGAGGAGTTTCGTCTTTTATTGGAACAATATTTTTCGCCATCGAAGAAACGATGTCTTTATATCCCTTATCTCCAAAAATTCTATAAGTACGTCCATCAACATTTACATAAACGACAAACTTAGATCCATCCATAGATTGACCGTCCGGTTTAGAAGTAGACATTACATCCAGGCCAATTAATTCATTGGTCGCATCTTCGAGAGATTCATTGCTAAATCCATAATGATGCAAAACTTCACCATCAGTTCCTTTTACACCGGCATAATACCAAGCCTTTGGATATTGAGCAGAAAAATGATAAAGAGAACTCTCAAAAGTCGTCAGGTCTCCAACAGCCACGGGCTCGGTCTCAATCTCAGAATTATCTGAATCAATTAAGATAGTTTCAATCGGTCCATCTGGTAAATCACCAGAGTCGGTTACCGTAAATCCCATAAATTGAAATTCCGCCAACATTTCATTGAAAATATTTTTATTTTCAGCAATCGGAGAGGTCTTTGATGTAATAAAGGAAAGTTTGTAAATAAAACCACTTCTATATAAGAAATAATCCACATCATCTCCTGTTCCATCTATTTTTAAAGC
>JBAYNL010000023.1:0-13064 GCA_041678805.1 Candidatus Altimarinota bacterium
AGACAGGAATACCAAAATTATCTTCGTCGGCAACCTTCTTCACGAGGATTCGGTTCTGATGCGCTTAAAGCAAGGCATCCAAGATAATAAAATAGACGGGGTTTTCAGAGAATATCCTTTAGTTAATGAAAATGGCGTAATTGCTTGGCTGGGTAAATTCCCGACAATGAAAGAAATCCAGGAAGAAAAGCGGAAGATTCTGAGTGAGAATGCCTGGCAAAGAGAATATATGCTAAGAATTCTGCCAGATGTCGATCAGATTATTCATCCTGAATGGATTCAGTTTTACGATGAGTTACCATCAAACTGCCACACTACATGCTGTGGCGTGGATTTGGCTATTTCAAAAAAAGACACCGCGGATTTTACAGCTATCGTGAGTGCTAAAATCTGTGGCCATGGTGGCGAAGAAAAAATTTACATCCTGCCCTACATCGTTAATAAGCGGATGCATTTTCGGGAAACAGTCGATGCGTTAAAATCCTTACCCAAGATTGTAAATGAGGGCAAATTCGTGAAGCTCTATATTGAAAAAGTTTGCTACCAAGATTCTCTGGTACAGCAACTGATGCACGAGGGCGTTAGAGCAGATGGTGTCGACATTCACGGGGAAGACAAGACTGCTCGCTTAAATCGTGTCAGTGCACGAATATTCAATGGACAAATCTTGTTTCCCCGACAGGGGGCTGAAAAATTGATTGAGCAACTCGTTCATTTTGGAGTGGAACGACATGACGACTTAGTCGATGCTTTCACACTACTGATTATACAAATCATGAATAAGCAAAATTCGGAGCCTCGTATCACGATAATCTCTACACCGTTTAGGACTGACCGGAGAAGAGTCTATTAAGGGAAAAAGTCCCACTCGAGTTTTTCGGTTCAAGGCGGGTAGTGGCATTTGTTAACTCTACCGTCATTTTAACCGACCGCACGCAATAGTTTTTCTCAAGCTGAGCAGTATTCTGCACATGTTTTTAGTAAATCCCATATATTCTTCAAAATATTTTTTTGTGTCATTTTTCGAAACATTTTCAATAAAAGCCATATCTCTATAATTACATCTTATTCTCATATAATACGAAAATTCGAAGATGGATATTGTGAATGAATTCAAATATTGATCTTTTTTTTCGCGACTCGATTTATTCCGAAAATTATTTATTTTCTGTTGCCGCTTCCATGTGTCCAATTTATAAAGAGATGCTTTCTTTATCAGCATATTAAACTTTAAATCAATATCTGTTTTGTTGCTCAATTGCAGACCAGGGGAGTATTTTAATGCAAAAATACTTCTGTCAAAAACTTTGCTCAGGATCGGCACATCAAATTCTAATTCTTTGTCCCTAAGTTTTCTCGTATACTCTTCAATACATTTTTGGTGGCCAATACTAAAAATGCTACTGTCAACCTTAATTAAATATTCGATAGTTAATAGAATATTGAAGAGCAAATAGTAAGATTTAATAGGCAACCACGACATCGAAGCATAAGAATAGTCGGCATCACGTTTGACAATCTCATACTCGTCATTCAGAGACTTGATAGTAAGATCGATGAGATTCTTCTTCTTATTAAGATCAGGAATCGGCTTCGGTAATATCCTTTGGTTAATAGTCAGATTAGCTGAATCAGTCAAAGTCCTAAGCGCACTAATGTAACTTAGGTGTGTGTCGAATTCCTGTTGTTCCGCAAATGGCTCAGAGTAACCTTCTGGCAAGAATGAGCTCATTCGATCTTCTTCCTGGCGATCATTACTTTAATTTAATATATTCTAGTATTTGGTCGACATTCTCATTTGTCACAACATTAAATGATAGTTTACCATTGCCAAGTTTTTGCCATATGCCACCTATTTCGGCCTTGTATCTTGTGTCCTCACTATCAACTAAATGCTCGCCCTTCCATTCAAACACTAAGATATTTCCGCTTTTGGTTAATGCAACAAAATCTGGGTATACTCTTCTGTTTTCCCATCCTTGCAAAGAAAAGGAGTCTGCCTGTTTCTCCCTGCATCTGATCCAAAATTTAATATTTTCAAGTTCATCCAAATCAATCTTATCTAAAAATGCCTTCTCTTCATTATTAAGTTTTTCAACTTTAGAATAATAACTTTTTTGGTATTCTTGATTCAAAACTTCTTTGGTTAGTTCGATTGTTTCCGGAAAGTAATCATAAACGGCAAGGTTAATTTTATTTTCACTTAATAAGATATCAAATGACTTCTTCGCAGATTCTTGCATCATTAATTTAATTTGCTTTGCCAGCTTTTCTTTCAGCGGATATCTATTTAAAGACAATTCGTTAAAGTTCATCTTTTTTTCGTCTATTAAATAGTTAATGCACTTATTAATAAATCCCAGTTTATCCTTTTGATCAATTTCGATTAATCTTATGTGTTTATCCAACCATCTCACTAGCGACTCTATCGTTTCAGCAGAATTGTGCAAATTAAGAAGTCTTAGCTGTTTTACAACTCCTTTTGCCCATTCTCCTTCTTCGTTAATATCGATCTCCCCCTTTCCATCTTCACTTACCGGTTTCTGAAAATCTATTTTGTAATCTTGCTTTGATAACTCAAAATCAGCTCCAAGCAAATCCTCACCAAATTGTAGTTTCCTTCCTTTACAGGAGATTATGGGTACTCCGAATTTCTCAAACCTTTTTTCACCAATATGAGGGTCTTTTTCTTTTTCCTCACTCTTGCTCACAACGTCATTTTTGCTATATCCGTTTTCCTGGAGTCCTTTAATAACTGAATCAGCTGCTTCTTGAAAGTTTTTAGCTGACGCGAAGACATATGATTTGTTCAATTCGTCAATTTGTCTTTTTTCGGCGTACGGCATTCTGATGATTCTGCCTAATATTTGCTCAACCGCAATCTTTGACCCCAGGTTTGAAACCGAAACGAGGACATATGCGAAAGAACAATCCCACCCTTCGGCTAATGCGCTTATTGTGATAATATATTTAATCTTGCAGTGTTTACTGAATAAATTAAGACCTTCAAGCTCGTTTTTATTTGATATTTTGATCGCAATTTCTTCTTCTTTAATTCCTCTTTCTTTTATCAGATAATCTTTTATTACTTCAACGGTAATGGAATTAGCGCCCCTGTCTGGCTCGGCCTGTAAAAGTGCTATCGGGCGAATATAATCTTTGTCTTTTTTACTTAATTTTTCCAAAGAAATTCTTTGCTCGACCCCATCATCAACTACTTCCTTCCAGTCCTTTTTGCTTTCTAGCACAAGTGGAATTTTCACCATCTGAGATTTTTTCAGTTCTTGTGATGAAATATTCACTAAAATATTACTTCCAGGTCTTGGCGTAGCTGTGTATTCGATTAAGAAACTCGGATTTAGATCCTTGAGAAAATCAATAGAGATGATCGACTTTGCCCTGTGGCCCTCATCGACAATTATCAACGGGTTATACAGGCGAATTACATTTGCCAATGAAAAGATTGGTCCCGACTCATCTTTCTCTAATTTCGAATCATCAACGACACCATCAAAGAAACTCATTAATTCGCCGTTTTCCTGATAAACCTTGTATTTGTCTCTTTTGCCTTTTTCTTTTCTGAATGCATCCAAGCTAGCAACTATAATACAGAGATCATTTTGAGGATCTGACTCTTTTATTCTCAGCGCGTCTTCGTTTGAAAATATTTTGATGTTATTTGAAAAAGCCTCATCAAGCGCTTTTCGGTGCGGGTCCTGTTTATTATTGAGCTTTCTTAGCGTTTGCGTTTTAATTTCATCTGACGGAGTAAACCAAACGACAATTCCTTTGTCTTGATTCCCCTGTAAATATTCTTGCATTATTTTTTGTATAGCATGGCAGGCAACGAATGTTTTCCCTCCACCTGTAGGAATTTTTACACAGACAAAGGGACAGTTGAAAGAATTGTGATATTTAACTTCTTCTAGCTCTCTGTTTAGGATTTTTAGATATGATAGTTCGTGATCACCATCTAGTTTTTTAGCCAATTCTAAAAATTCAGAGATCCTCTCAATAGCCTTTATCTGATAATCTTTTAATTCCACTTAATACCTCTCAATTTCATAAGGGATTTGTTTAAAAACAACATTATATTTCTCCAATGTTTCGCTATCCGCCAAGCATCTATCGGCATAGATAACTTTTTTCTTACCACTATCTCCTAAATTTTTAATAAATTTTTCATCCAAAGTGTTCTTATCTTTGCCTTTGAAGAGGAGGTAATATTCTGTCTCGCTAAATTCTCCGATAAAATTTTCTTTTATGATTTTTTTTGTAATATTGGTATGGGTTTCAGTAAAGTAAATGTAAGTAGCTAATTGCTCAAATGTGCAACTCTCGTCAATCTGACCCGTCTCGTCAAAGAGTGGTTTATCTAATTCGCAATATTCAAAACTCTCTTTGTATCCATATTTTTCGATCGCTCGCTTTACGCGCTGGGCTGTAATGTCTTTAGCAACCTTGTCTTCCATCTCAACCATAATAAATTTGCGATCACCGCCATCTTGATTTAAATCCATTGTCGCATGGCCAGTGGTTCCAGATCCTGCAAAGGAGTCAAGTATTAAATCACCAGGGTTTGATGCTAGCTGAATTATTCTTTTGATCAAGCTAACCGGCTTAGGCGATTCAAAAGGATTATTATCAAATAATTTTTTAATATCCCTCTTGGCATCATCATTGCTCCCAACCTCATCATAAAGCCAAATTGTTCTGGGAATAACCCCTTCTCTCATTTCACTCAAATACTTTTTCATCCTGGGAACAGCAGTCTTGTTCCTCCCAAACCAAATTCTGTTTTCCTTGTCTGCCTGTACAAGTGTATTCTTTGCATATCTCGGGAATGTACCGGCAGGCGGCTTCCATTCAACGCCGTTACTGAAAGTAAAAACATAAGATGTGTCAGACCCACTTTTTGCGTGCAACGGCTGTGTCATCCATAATCCAAGAGGATCATTATCCGGATTCTTATATCTGGCGTTTTGTTCGTCCGTTCTTTCGAGATGATTTAAGCGTAAAGATTTTAAGGACTTAGCATACACAACAATAAAGTCATGTGTATTTGAGTAATATTTTGCATCATTACTTTGGGTATATTTCTTCTGCCAAATAAGGTTAGTAACAAAATTTTCTTTACCGAATATTTCGTCAAGGATATTCTTCAGATTAGCCTGTTCGTTATCATCGATACTTATATATATTGAACCGTCATCTGATAGTAAATTTCTAAGTAAGTTTAATCTTGGGTACATCATGCAAAGCCATTTGTCGTGCCGGCTTAGATCCTCAGACTCTCCACCCACAACCTTACCGAGCCATTTTTTGATTTTAGGGGAATTAGTTTTGTCGTTGTAAACCCAGCCCTCGTTTCCAGTGTTATATGGTGGGTCTATATAGATACATTTTATCTTACCCTTATAATAAGGCATTAATGCTTTAAGCGCTTCTAAATTGTCTCCATGGATTATCAAGTTTTCTGATTTTTCACCAACAGAAACAGAAGGTACCTTTT
The DNA here is from genome assembly GCA_041678805.1 of Candidatus Altimarinota bacterium. Taxonomy (GTDB): domain Bacteria; phylum Patescibacteriota; class Gracilibacteria; order UBA1369; family LOWO2-01-FULL-3; genus CAINDQ01. The sequence goes on from JBAYNL010000023.1 coordinate 5,513, forward strand.
TTAGCAATCTAAAAGGCACTTCTTTGTCATGATTTTTAACTGCTTCTTTTCCGACCCAGTTTAATTCAGGCATTATGTTTCTCCAGTGATAAGCCAAGTTGATATTCAGAATACCACATCAACTTATACGTAGTAAGACGATCATATCACCAACTTAACAGGTATGAAAGAGGTCAAACCAGTTTTTAGCCCATGCTAAAACAAATAAATATTTTAAAAAACATTATCAATCTTAAAAGATCGATGTTGGGGGGTATTACTTTGCGTTCGCCTTTTTGCTACTTGTGTCAGATTTCTCAGCTTTTTCTGAATGTTCTTTAGGTGTTTCTCGTTCTAAAACATATTCAACGGCATCTTTTTTCCTACCTAGAAGAGCAAGTGGCAGAAATAAACATCCCCAACAACAAGTTTTGCTTCCCGAATAGCCCTGACCGACCGAGTGAGACGATTTAACCTCCCAACCATCATTCAAATAATGCTGAATTGCTTTTGTCCCGCCACCCTTAACCTTAACGATTTTTTGTTCTTTGCTCACTTTTCTCCTTATCTTCTTAGTTGATGAAGGTCGACGGATACAAAAAGCCCGCCGCCAGCGATGTTCTTGCGAACACCCATATTCCTTTCGGAATACGACCCACTACAGGTGAACTGACGACGAGCTCATTGTCCTGTAGTGGGGTTTTATGCCATGCCTTAGAGGATTTCTAAGGTTTAGGCAATCTAATTTTATGTACGATTAACGCCTTTAATGTTAGCAGATTGACCCCTGTTGTAAAGCATTTTAGAGGGGTCTGGACTTACTGATTTCTTTCGGGCTTCCTTACCCTTACATATGAGCCAGGAAGTACAATTTACCAACACATCACCGTTTCAGCTACCCAAAGAAGAGTCGGATGGGATTTATGCCGATCCGATCAAAGTTGCGAGTGCACAAACGAAATATTGCCTGTACGCTCGCAAATCAAGCGAGGACGATGAACGCCAAGCTCTCTCCATTGACTCTCAGATCAAGGAAATGGCGACACAGGCACAAGCTGAGGGGTTATTGGTAACAGATATCAGACGAGAGAGCCATTCGGCAAAACTTTCTGGCTCAAGACCTGTTCTTAATGAACTAATAAGTGATATTAGAAAAGGAATTTTCAATGGGATTCTAACATGGGCTCCTGATAGGCTATCAAGGAATGCAGGGGACCTCGGCGTTATCGTGGATCTAATGGACAGCGGATATCTAAAAGAAATCAAAACCCATAGCCAAATACTGACGAACTCGCCGAATGATAAATTCTTACTGATGATCTTGTGCTCCCAGGCGAAACTAGAAAACGACAATCGTGGAATTAATGTCAAACGAGGGCAGAAAGCGAAATGCGAAAGAGGATTTAGGCCGAATATGACCCCGATTGGATATTTGAATGACTATTACTCAGGCAAAGGCCAAAAGAAAATATTCCTAGATGAAGAGCGAGCGCCAATTATTAGAGAGATGTTTCAGAAAGTTGCATATGAAAATTATAGCGGAAGAAAGATTTACGAATGGCTAAAGGAAATCAACTTTACAACTCGATCTGGTAGGTTTCTTGCAGTCAGCTCAATATTCAGGATGCTTAATAATCCATATTATTGTGGAATGTTTGAATTCCCGATTGGATCGGGAAAATGGTACAGGGGTTCATATGAACCAATTATTTCTCGCGAATTATTCGAGGAAGTCCAAAAGAGGATCACAGTTCATCCAAAAACTAAGCCGGGAACAAAAACATTTGATTATACGAAACTAATTAAATGCGGAAGTTGCGGATCAGGAATTACGGCACAAGAGAAGTTTAAGAAATTTAAGAATGGGAGAGTTATTAAATACATTTATTATCACTGCACCAAAACCAGAGATCATCACTGCCCTGAGCCGTACACCAGAGAGGAAACGATAACTGAAAATTTGATCGAGCTACTTTCGGAAATACCAGCTGAGAATATTAAAGTAAATGTGATTTTTTCAGAAAGATTAAAAATATTTGAGCAAGTTTCCAATGACGATACATATGTTCAAAAATTCTTGAACCATATTTTTAGAGATGGCACCAGAGATGAAAAAAGAGAATTAATTAAATGTCTCAAAAGAGATTTAATTTTGAAAAATCAGCAACTTATGAAGAAATCCATAGAAGCTTGATAAACTCTGGCTATGATCATCAATTATCGATTTCCGAGCAAACTGACTTATGTCTCTTTTCTTCTATAAACTCTTTAATTTTCAATGCAGGACCATCAGGATCCCTTTCGATATCCTTCTGCCAAAAACGTAATATCGCCCAATTTTCACTTCTTAATTTTTCATTCACTGTTTTATCTCTGTCCATGTTGCCTTGAATTTTCTTGCTCCAGAAAACCGAGTACTTTTCATTCTCCTTGGCGAAATGCCTACCATGCCACCAATCTCCGTCAACAAAAATCGCTAATCGATACTTACTTACCGAAATATCTGGCTTACCAAAAATCTTGCTATTGTGAATTCTAAATCTTATATTGTTGCGATACAAAGTCCTCCTAAGCATAAGCTCTGCCACAGAATCCTTATTCTTGATTTTGGACATAATTTCACTTCGTTTTTGCTTAGTGAATATATCAGTCATTCCGTCGACCTTTCTGGTACAATGATATTATGGAAAACGACATAAGAAAGTGGCGATTTATCGATCTATTCTCTGGGATTGGGGGTTTTAGGCTGGGTTTCCAAAAAGCGGGGTTTAAGCCAGTCTATTCTAATGACTTTGATAGATGGTGTAAAGTCACATACGAAGCAAACTTTGGTGAAGGTACCCTAGACCAGAGGCCGATTGAAGCTGTTGGCTCAGAGGAAATACCTAAATCGGAAATTATATTAGCCGGGTTCCCGTGCCAACCGTTTTCGATGGCCGGTAAACAGAAAGGATTTAACGACAAGCGAGGACATGCATTTTTCGAACTGGCAAGGGTTATCAGAGATAAACAACCTGAAGTAATCGTGTTAGAAAATGTTAAACACATCGTTTCGCATGATAAGAAAAGGACGTTTGAAATCATAAAGCACACCCTGGAGAATGATCTGGGGTACCACATGTATTATAAGGTCTTGAACGCTAAGGATTATGGCTTACCCCAAGACCGAAAAAGGATTTATATGGTGGGATTTAGGGATAATGTAGAGTTTGAATTCCCACAACCCTTGGAAATCAAGCCAAAAATTAAAGATATCTTAGATCACGAAGTCGATGAAAGCTATTTTTTATCGGAAAAATATCTGGAAGGACTCGAAAAACATAAGGAAAGACACAGGGCAAAAGGACAAGGGTTTGGTTTCGAAGTATTGGATATGGATGGAATAGCGCATGCCTTAGTAGTAGGAAACATGGGTAGAGAAAGAAATTTAATTCAGGATAAACCCAGAAAACATTTTTATAAAGATGGTGATGATAAGGCAACAACCAAGAATGAGAAAGGCGTAAGAAAACTGACCGAAAAAGAATGCTCTCGAATTCAAGGTTTCCCCGAAAATTTCAAATGTCCTGTTTGCAAAACCAAAGCATATGCGCAGTTTGGAAATGCGGTAGCTGTTCCGGTAGTTTATGCGGTTGCAATGAGTATTAGAAAAGCTCTGCTGAAACATAATCGTCTAAAAATAAAACTAACCCAGCCATCAAAAGATTTAGTTAAGATTTAAAATCTTTTCTAAAACACACTCTGCATAGAACAACGAGATTCGCTAGATCGTTATTTTCTCTGTCACCGTTTTTGTGGCTAACAAAAAGATCTTTTTTAAATTTCTTGAAATGCTCGACTCTGCTCATTTTACACCTACTGCACTGCTCTTTTTGTGCCGTGATTGCAAGCTCTCTGTTACCTCCAAAAAATTTCAAATCGTTCTTAACTCTATTTTTGGCTTTAACTTCGGGTCGTTTCAAATACTCTTTCTGATATCGATTTACCGACTCTCTCCTGTGATCAAGATTTTTTAGATATGAAGCCTTGTTTAGTTCTTTCCATTCATTGCTCTTATAATAACAGTATTCACAATAGCCCAGGCTTTTATGCTTATTGGTTGTTGTTCCGCACATCCGACATTGGGCGTAATACCAACTCCATTTTCTTCGGCGATTGTTTCTTATATTCTCAATGATGTCTGGCCTATGTTCTCTCAGTTCTCGCTCATTAATATCAGCCGCTTTGATATATATAGGGATTGAAAAAAAATTATCAGCGAAAACACCTGCATTTTCTGCTAGTTTAATTTTCTTATTTAATTCTTCTAAATCTTTATTATCTTTATCAGACCTTCTTTTACTGTGGATGCGTTTTAACTTTTGGGACACGCGCTGAGCTAGAATCTTTTTCTCTACTTTGTTCGAAGGATCCAGATTGGAAGAAAGAGCAAGCTCGAATATGGCAGCTCTGTTGATAATCTGCCTTACTCTCTCTCTTGTTACGCCATATTTTTCTCCGATTGATTCTAAAGTACTTCCGCCATAATATGCTGCAAGCATATCTTTATCGCGTTTAGATGAGTACTCTTTTGTAAACTTTCTTGTCATGATTGGTCGGGAGTGAAATTCTCATCGAAGAGAAAGCCACTGAGATCCTTGGAGGCTGCCTCTTGGGCCTTCATAATTACTTCTCTTATTTGCTGATTAACAGAAGAAAAATTGAAGAAATCAGGATCTTTTCTTTCTAACTTTTCGAGTGCTTCTTGAGTGAATATATCTATATAGCGTTGAAGCAAATAATCTCTCCATCTTGGATCATTTACCCCATACCTTTCAACGATAGCGCTTGCTAAGGGGGAGGAAGTATTTATCCAGTAGATACCCTCTTTCACATCCTGAGGTCTCTGATAAATCACTCCATGCCTAGGATCAAGAAAAAGACTTTCGTTAGATTCCGAAAGTGGATCTGAGTCTTGACCTGACAATAAAATTCTTGGAAATTTTTGACCCTTCTTTTCTTTATTGCCACCCCCCTCATCATTACCTTCCCCGCCACCCGATCTCTTTCCTGCTCCTTTGCCTGATCCTATCTCTCCGAATGAACCACCGGTTCCATTTCCTCCACCTTGGCCGTCTCCTGGTCCAACTAATATTGTTGAAAAAACCTTGGACATAAACTTATTTTTCCAGTTATCCAGAAAATTATTGTACAAGGAGGATAGTTGTCGCTGCACATTTTCCTGTTTTTTCTTGTCTTTTTCGTTAATCTTTTCTGCCAGATTCTTAACCTGCAAGCTTATGAATTCTAACAATGCTCGAGTCATTTCATTCTCTACCAGCTTAGATCTATCGTTCTGAACGCAGTCGGAGCTTGGCTCCTCCAGTATAGGGCAGTGACATTCACCAAAAATAAATGAAAGTTGCGGATACACACCAACTTTCGGAAGCTCGTCTACTCGGTAAGACGCTATAACGCCTAATTCCCCGATAATGTCTATTCTATTTAGATCCTCATACCTATTTCCACGATCCATTGCAACTTCAGAAGTGAACAATTGAATAGATCCGGATTCATTTTTATCGCTCGAGAATTTAATCTTAATCGGCTCACCGCTTGAGCCCGAAACTTCAAGAAACTCTGGAATTTTCACCGGTTCGATATCCTCAAACTCTGGTAACGGCTTGAGTGGGTCTGGTTTAAGCAACTCCAAATAAGTATGTTGGTTGTAGATTATCTTTACTGGAACTTTTTTCACTAATCGTCTCACCTGAGGATGATTTTTAAGACGACCAGTGAGCATATTGATTCGAATAGAGTTTCTCATTTCACGGGGAGCGATTCCTTTGAGAACTGTAAATCCGGTTTCTTTAGACTCGATGGCTGATTTAACATCGCCTGGAAAACTTAAATCATCGATCTCCGCTATCTTCAAAGCCTCGGCAGGGCTTACGATTAAATCCTTGAAACCATGAGCAAAACCATATTTTTTATTTTCGCTAAAACCAAAAATATTAAGTTTACCGTCACGGTAGGTAATGAAATATGACTCATCAAACATTTCCCTCATATAAAATTTTCCGCCATTACCATGTCCGCCATAAACCTTTATATCTTTACCGTGCTTTGCTGCTTCTGGATCTCCCCATCGTTTTAATGCTTTATCTATATTTGTCTTTGTCATTCCAACAAAATCTATACACTCAAATATAGCTGGCAAACCTCGTTGCTCCGTGAATCTTAATACAATAAATTGTCGCTCATCTGGTACTGATTCCCGAATATAAGCATCGACAGAGTTCTTAACCCACTCCCCGATACCTTTTACGTGATCAAATTTAAATGAATTTCCGATTATATCCAATAGGTGGTCGTCAAATTCATTCGGTTCCTCGTTAATCTTGTAATTTCTTTTTGCCATATAATCCCCTTAGTGAGTGGTCATATAATTAATGACATCCTTAAATTTTTCTAACATGTAATTGTGAAATTTAATGATTTCCTTATATTTACCATTCTCAACCGACTCCAGATCTGCCATAACCTTGTCCAGAGTTTTAACTCTTCCAAGAAAATCATTCCTTCCGGTTCGTACAGTAACATCCAAATAGTCATACAGGTCCGTATCTAGGATTTTATCTAGCTTCTGGTTCATAAAAAAACCGAACGATTCTAGTCTAGATATTCTGTTAACCTCTCTGTCGACGAAGTGTGACAATCTAGATGGTGATTTAGAAACGATTTTATCCTTCAGCAGATTTTCCATTTTCTCTCCCATCTCTAATCCATATGAAGTTAAAGAGAACATTTTATTCCCCGCCTCAACAAGCCCTTTCTTTCTAAATTCGTACAATGGCTTGTGAACCAAATCTCCAGAGTCAGGGTATTCAGAGTATCCCTTCAAATGAAATGTTTCGGGATATGCTTTAAATAGTGCCACGACAATATCCTCAAACCTTATACTTTTTTTATTCTTCTTGAATAGCTTGTATAAGGTATAAAGAATTTTCTCATTTCTAGACATTTGTAGCTCTTTCATATTCCTCCTTAAAACTTAAATTTTCGCTTAGTATGCTTAAATTTTGACTTTACGATTTTTAGTTGATCATCGATAGCACTAAAAATTTTAGCTACTTCTTCGTCCGAATACTGATACGCACTTCTATTGGAGCAGTTTCCTAAGATTCGTATCTTATCTAAAACGGCATCCGTTCGAATTTGAGCGAGTCGTTTGAAGTTATCTTTTTTAATTGAGTTTTCCATATTAAGTATTATATATCACATTGACGCTACATTTGTAAATACACAGCGTATTTACATTATATCGCCCAATAGTGCAAATGTCAATCGTTGAATGATGCTGATTTAAACTGGTAAGTTTCACAAAATATAGAGAAAAGTTCCACACTTTTCGCAATTTACAGGTATAAAAATCAGTTAGAGCCCCATCCCTGTCATCGCCACAAGGGGTGTTTTTGGCACCAAAAAAGCGCCTTTTGAGACATCGGCGCTTTTCCATCCCTTCTTATGGGATGATTTTCTTTTGATAAAGGTTCCACAAATCTTCTGGCGGGATGGACGGGACTCTAACTCG
>JBAYNL010000024.1:0-12642 GCA_041678805.1 Candidatus Altimarinota bacterium
AAGATGATGTCTTTTATTTTTCAAATTCCTCCATTTGCATTATTCAGATTCTCATGCTAAAATCTCCCCACGGTAAATCTAACAAAGGGTATTTTTAGTCACGATGACCAACGACAAAATCATCATAAAGGGAGCCAGACTTCACAATTTAAAAAATTTAAATTGCGAAATTCCACGCGATAAATTTACTGTAATTACAGGTTTATCAGGCTCGGGAAAGTCTTCCCTCGCCTTTGACACAATCTATGCGGAAGGCCAAAGACGGTATGTAGAAAGCCTTTCTACCTATGCTAGAAATTTTTTGCAGTTAATGGAAAAACCGGATGTTGATTCTATCGAAGGTCTTTCTCCTGCAATTTCAATTGATCAAAAATCTGCTCCCCGCAATCCTCGTTCTACTGTTGGAACCGTTACTGAGGTTTATGATTTTCTGCGTCTTTTATTTGCAAAAGTAGGGTCTCCTCATTGTCCAAAATGTGGCAAGCCTATCGAAAGACAGACGGCTCAGCAAATTTTAGAAAGCATCGTGAAAATGCCTGAGAATACGAAGATTTTGGTTCTCTCTCCAATGATTCGCGATCATAAAGGTCAGCATTTGAAAATTTTTGAAAAGGCTAGAAAAGAAGGATTCGTCAGGGTAAGAATTGATGGAGAAATCTATCCGATTACGGATGTTCCCGAATTGGATGAGAACAAAAAACATAATATTGAAATTGTTGTTGATCGTTTAGTTGTAAAAGATCTTGAGAAAAAAGTTCAGAAACTTTCTTCCGGACAAGAGATTGATTTGCCAAATCCAAATCGTACCAGACTAGCCGATTCTATTGAAACAGCTTTGAAATTTGGAGAAGGATTATTGATGATTGTTGATAACGATACCGGGAAATCGAAAACATATTCCGAGCATTTTGCCTGTAATAAATGCCATATTAACGTTCCTGAAATTGCTCCGAGAAGCTTTTCTTTCAATAGTCCCCATGGTGCTTGCCCAGAATGTCATGGGCTTGGAACAAAACTTGAAATTGATCCTGATTTAGTTATTCCAAATAAAAATTTAACGCTTGCAGAAGGCGCGATTATGCCTTGGTCTACAACAACTTCGCATTTAGGTTGGTACAATAAAATTCTAGAAAGTGTTGCCAAAGCCCATAAATTTTCCATGAATATTCCGGTTAAAAAACTTTCCCAGGAAGCGATGGATTTGATTTTGTATGGAGATAAAGAAAGAGAATATACAGTGCAATTTGGCGTAAATAACCATCATAGTGAAACAGAGGACGAGGAAGAGCCATCCATGTTTTCCAACGGATATTCCACCACTTTCGAAGGTATTATAAATAATTTACAAAGACGTTATTTAGAAACGGATTCTGATTATGTGCGCAAAAAAATCGAAGGCTACATGCGTATTTTAGAGTGTCCTTCCTGTCATGGAAAAAGATTAAAGCCGGAAATTTTAGCGGTAAAGATTAATGATCTTTCAATCATTGACGTTACCTCTCTTTCCGTAAGCAAAGCTGTAAATTACTTCCAAAACCTTAAACTTAGCCCTGAAAAGACTGAAATTGCAAAACTTATTCTTCATGAAGTCAAAAATAGATTACAATTTTTGGAGAACGTAGGGTTGTCATATCTTACAATGGATCGTACAGCGAACACTCTTTCTGGAGGAGAAGCTCAAAGAATCAGACTCGCAACACAAATTGGGTCTCGTCTATCAGGAGTGATTTACGTCTTAGATGAGCCAAGTATTGGACTTCATCAGAATGATAATGAGAAATTAATTAAAACTTTAATTTCATTACGTGATATCGGAAATACTGTAATTGTTGTTGAACATGATGTCGATACAATGATGGCGGCAGATTATATTCTTGATATCGGACCTGGTGCAGGAAAAAATGGTGGCTACATTGTAGCGGAAGGAACTCCTGCGGAAATTATCAAAAATCCAAATTCCATTACAGGAAAATATCTTTCTGGAAAAGTACAAGTTCCGGTTCCAAAAGTTCGTCGCAAAGGAAACGGAAAATATCTCGAAATAGTTGAGGCAACCGAACATAATTTAAAAAATATTAATGCCAAATTTCCACTGGGAACTTTTATCGGAGTTACTGGAGTTTCAGGTTCAGGGAAATCTACTTTAATTAACGATATCCTCGTAAAAAAGCTTGCAAAAGAGCTTTATGGCTCTAAGACAGATCCCGGAGATCACAAAGAAATCAAAGGATTAGAGCATCTCGACAAGATTATTAATATCGATCAGTCTCCAATTGGTAGAACTCCCCGCAGTAATCCTGCGACATACACAGGAGTATTTACTGATATTCGTGAGCTTTTTGCTCAGACTCCAGACGCTAAACTTCGCGGTTATAAAGCCGGAAGATTTAGTTTTAATGTTAAAGGAGGACGTTGTGAGGCTTGTAGGGGAGACGGAATAAAGCGTATAGAAATGCACTTTTTGCCTGATATTTACGTGCCATGCGAGGTGTGTAAAGGAAAGAGATATAATGAAGAAGCTCTCGAAATTAGATACAGAAGTAAGAACATTCATGAAGTATTGGAAATGACGGTAGAAGAGGCTTTAGAATTTTTTAAGGCAATTCCAAATGTAAAAGAAAAATTTCATACTTTGACCGAAGTAGGTTTGGGATACATTCACCTTGGGCAATCAGCCACAACTCTTTCGGGAGGTGAGGCGCAAAGAATCAAGCTTGCAACCGAGCTCTCAAAACGTGCCACAGGAAAGACTTTGTACGTCCTAGATGAACCAACTACCGGTTTACACTTCGACGACGTCAAAAGGCTTCTAACTGTCTTACAGAAATTAGTCGATAAAGGCAATACAGTGCTTGTCATAGAGCATAATCTCGATGTCATCAAGTCTGTAGACCACGTTTTAGACCTAGGACCGGAAGGAGGGGATAAGGGTGGCGAAATTATTGCCGAAGGAACTCCCGAAAATATAGTCAAAGTAGCTAAGTCTTACACAGGGAAATGGCTCAAGCCTCTTTTGAAATAGCCTTAATTAGATAAATTAAGCTCTTTTTGTAAATAAGAAGCTTGTTTTGGTTATACCTTATAGGAATCACGTTTTGTTAAATTCTATTTGATAGAATTTAACAAAGTTTAATAAACTTTAATATAATTAAATGAAATATATAATAAATTGATAATAAGTATGTAAAATTTAATAAAAACACTTAAAATTAGATTAACTTGTCAAAAGTATTGCAAAGTGGTGGATAGTATGATAAAGTTGGCGCACTTCAAGAGGGTTTAATGTTATTTGAAAAATATAGGAGAGTATTGAAAAACGCGGTAAAGTTTGCTATAATTTAATGGAGTTAAGTAAATTTTAATTCTATTAAATAAAATAATGATCGAAAGATTCTTTACCACGGAACAGGTTGCAAATATTCTCCAGGTACACCCATTCACTATCTTGAAGTTTATTAAAGAGGGAAAGTTGAAGGGTATTAAAATCGGGCGCGTTTACAGAATCAAGGAAAGCGACGTTAGGAAGTTCCTCGGAGAGGATATCAATGTCGAAGAGCCTAAGGATTCAACAGTTACCGCCAAAGATGAAGAATCAAGCGACGAGAGTGGAGACACAGGAGACCATTATTATATTATCTAATAGAGTTAAAATAACCCATGATCATTCAATGTCTATCATGTGGAAAGTCGGTCTCAAGTAACGCTCACAAATGCCCGTATTGCATGACCCATATCAATGAAATGACGTTTGAAATGAATGGAATCAAAGAAGAGACAAAGCTAAGAGAAAGAGTACTGGATATGATGTTAGGATTCGTACACAAATAAATTTCCTTAAAAATTTATTAAAAATCTTCAATGCCCTTTAGTTCGTTGCCCACGAACTAACAAACAATCCCTTAAGCCGGCCTCATTCCGGCTTAAAGGAGGACGCCCTAGAAAAGCCCTAAAAACCCCTTAATTCTATACAAACTAAGGGGTTTTTATAATCTGCAATTAATTTACTAGTTACATTGTCTCCTGTTCATCGTCTTGGAGCATTCTTTGATATCATTCAAAGGTTTAAAACTCGCAGTGATCTCAGCATCCAGATTTTTAGCTTCATTCATAAATTCCTTCAAGATTGAGTCAGATGCGGTCCCATAAAGCATCTGAAATCGTGTAGTCATTTCATTCTTTAAAGTGGCCTGTCTTAAAGCGAAATCAGACCACTTTCTAGTTTCATAAGCCTCTTGAGTTGTGGAAGAGGAATTTGATTTTGCGAATGGGTCATTTTTATTAAATTCTCCAGTGAATTGATTCCAGAAATCTCCACAACCACTCTTGTCAGTAGCACTGCAGGCTTGACCATTTAAATTCACCTGGGCAAGTCCCTTTGCCCAGTCTTCCCAGCTTTTGGCATTTCCTACCGCTTGTTCTACTTTTTGAGCTTTTCTTGCTAGTTCTACGCCGGCTTCTTTTATGAATTCTCCATCAATAACATTCTTTTTAAACTCTATCCATTTACTTTCAACTTCAGCCCAAGATCCTTTATTACATTCATCTACATAAGCTGCTCTGCGATCAAGATAACGTAGTTTCAATTCATTTTTGAATACAGCAAATTCATTAGCAAGAAACCAATGATATTTATTTACATACTTGGCCTCCAAAGAACTAAGTAATAAATCCATATCAGCAAGCTGGCCTTTTTCCACAGGACCTCCAAAAACTACATTTCTGGCAAATCCAATTTCTACAACAGTTTTATAATAAGCCTTTTTTAATTGAGGAATCTTATCATTTCTACAGGTCAAAAAAGCATCTCTGATTTGTTTTCTCAATTTATCTCTTTGTTGTACCAATCCCAAAATATCATAACCTTGGCAGGAATTGTGAACAAGTACGTCATTCCACGGTTCAACAATGCTTTCCACAAAACTATCACTCCATAGGTTAGCTTGTAAGAAAGTAACGAAATCAATCCCACCTTTTTTTATACATTTCCCAACATTTAAATTTCCATTTTGATCATAAACTCCACTTGTATCAGAAGCTGTAGGAGCTGCATAAACCAAGCTTCCCAAGGTATTAAGGCTCAACAATCCCACGAAAAACATTATTGCTATGAATCCATTACCTAATTTTCTATTTGATTGAATCATCGATATTTATTAAATACCTGGTTTATTTTGAATCCCTTTACATACATCTACTGTCTGAAGATACATTCCCCTATAAACTTTGAAATATCCTGCCATTTCCTTCATTTGAGCAAGTACTGGAGTTGAAAAAAGCATCATATTAGTTCCTTCATCGGCAATTTCCATCGCTGCTATATCAGTTTTAGCTTGGGCTAAATTAGCGGCTTTTGTAGCCTCCATACTCAAAAACAATTCATCACTACTTGTATCTGGTGGTAAATAATTCAAAGCATAATCATCAGTTGTATCTCTATCCCATTTTCCATATCCATAAGGCTTATATCTCTCCACAAATTTATTCCACTCATCAATAATATTCTTGCCTAAGATCAAGTCATCTTCAGGTTTGGCAGGCATAGGATTTGGGACTAGGTGTACTTTAAAATCAAGCAATGTCCCATAAGATTCTTTGCAAGTTGCAGACTCCATTATATTACCAGTGGCTTTATTTGGAATCAGACTATGGCTCAAGGTTTTATTGAAGGCTTCGTTTATTTTATTAATTTCACATTGTATGCAGCTAGTTTCACTGGTTGCCACAGCCTTTTCTTTAATTAGTTCAACTTTAATACATAAAGCCACTTTTACAGAAAACCCTAGATCGCTGGCTCCAGCCACCAGTCCACCCCCATCACCTAAACTCATAAAGGCCGGAGCATCAGGATTATCAGGAGCTTCACCACAGAATCCTCCTCCAAAATCGGAAGGAGTAGCTGCTTTAACACCTTGTCCCTCACCATTAGGATTTTGTCCGTTTTGATTATTGTTTCCACCATTTGCTCCAGCAGCATTCCCGTTAGGGTCTCCATTTCCATTATTCGCTCCTCCCGCCGGATTATTTTTGGAACCCGGAGGATTTTGTTCATCAAATTTACCCAAAGAGTCGGCTAAAGTATTATTGGATGGGCATACATCTTCAACAACATCAGCTTCTAGCACTTTATCCGCAATTTTTATTTCAGCTTTTTTCGCAGGGTTTCCACCAGCATCAAGGGTATCTTTTACAGTTACCACATTTGTTCCAGATTCAGGAATTGTTGATTTCTGATTGTCTTTCGGGGTTGGTGGCATCGCATCCAAGAACGATTTTATGTTCCCTTCATCTTCCGTCAAAGGTTTGCCAATAGTGACCTCTGTAACATTATTGAAAAGGATTTTTTCCATTACATTCAGGTCGTATATCAAATCAAATCCTGAATCTTGTAAATCACCATTCGCAAACATCTCAGTAGGCGCTACGGAGGTGTCTATCTCTTGTTGAATATCAAACAATTCCTTATAAGATTCATAATCATCTTTGATATCACGCTGCATTTTATACGCCTGTTCTGTGGTCATATGTTTAGGCGTAGCCGTATTATTGAAAAGAACAGTAATACTTCCTTTTACAGCGGCATCAGCTTCTTGTTCAGTCAGATGATAAATATTTGCAATTACTTTCACTGCTTCGATATCAGGTTTTAAAATCAGGTTAGAGCCTACGAATTCATATAAGTCTTTTCCTGGAGTAGCGTTATTACTGAAGATGCTTTTCCAACTTAAATTTTCTCCATTCCAAGCTTGATAATCTTCCCATCCACTTACAGGGTCTTCACCAAAAGCCACCGGATTTTTATCCAAATATATCATCATTCCGGATGAAACCATCCCTGCAAAAAATCCTATAATAATTGGTAAAAATTTCTTCATAAATTAGCTACATTTTGTTGATGTAGTATCGATAAAAGTTGACGGGAATTGAATTGCATATTCCCTAATATCCTTCAATTTATTTTTATATTTAATGAGATTTCTAATCACGTCTTGATATTGCCTATGAACAGGATAAGCAATCATAAATTCATTATAAGCGCCTAGAGTGGCTTCAAGCACTCGTCTTGATTTCTCAATATCATCATTGATTAGAGTGTCTCTCGCTAATATTTGTCTGTAAACCAAATCGGTTGCTGGATTTAGTCTCATTTCAGAAAACCATAGATTCTCAAAATTTACCGATCCTAAAATTGTCCCGAGATGGACAACATATTTCAGATACATATCCATTGATCTTACTGAAACGCAATAAGTGCTGACGTTCCCAGGATCATCTATGCATTTCTTTTCGCATTTCGCAGTTCCATCAGGCTCTTGAAAATTGGCAGCGCCACAAGGAGAATTTAACTTAGAAAGATCCCCATTTGGGTCAACCAAAATTGATACGACTGAAGCTAAACTCTCATTAAACAAGTCATTCATTCCATCATGGTAAAACATCATAGTGGAGATATCGACTGTCTCTTCAAAGTCATATTTATCAGCTGCATAAATAGTATATCCGCCATATACCACTACCGTCGTAATGATCGCGGTTATAAAGGTGACCAATATTTTTTTAAAAAATTTCATATTAAGATTTCATACAATTTTTTGTCGCGTATCCAGGGAATTTATTTTTAAACGTTGTATATAGTGCAAACAGCTCAGCAATTTTCATATTTAAGGCACGTAGTTTGGTATTTAGAACTTTATACTTCTCAAGAAGCATTACGGTTTTTTTCTGAACAGCACTTTTTTTAATATGTTTGATCATTTCTTGTCTCCCAAGAGAAATATAGGTATTTACCATCTCTTCACAAAGAGCATAAGAACTTACTGAGTCTTGAAAAGGGGATAAATAATAAGGAATTATGGACATATCGCTATCTGCTTGAGCTCTAGCATCAACTTCAGCTTGTCTGGATCCCGATATTTGGACATGTTTAAATTGTTTTCTTAAAGCATCTCGATATTCTCTATATCTAGCAATTGCCAATGAAGTAAGAGAACTTGTAGAACTTTTGTTCTTAAAATTTGCATCCAAAAATTCCATAAAAGATTTTAACTCGGCCTCGAATCCCTGAATACCTCTATCAGGATTACCTTTTATTAAATCCGTTTTACAATCACCTGGATAAATCATTTTATTTGGATCTGTAACAATATAATCTTGCACACTTTGTTCCGCAGCACTAAGGGCATAAGAAGGTATCGGACTGACCGTGAAAATCATTCCAAAAACGCATATCCCCGCAATGATTTTATCTAATTTTATTGTTTTATTTCTCATAGATTATTCGGAAATAGTTACTGATTCTACTGTTACTTCATCGCTTTTTGAGAAGAAGTAAGTCTCATCAAAATTTGAAATTACAGAGAAGAATGTATCGGTTGGAACTATATCTGCTTTATGATCAAATGTAGAGACACAAGGACAAGTATCACATTCTGCAGGCACAATATAAAGTCCAATATCTCCCTCTTTTGCTGTTTCTCCACTAGCACCACCTGCGTCACAATTTACGCCATCATCATTTGAATCCAAAGGATTTGTATTTTTTCCTACTTCGATCCCATCTTTAGCACATCCACCATCGGTATCTGGATTTTTTGGATCTGTACTATAAACAAGTTTTTCAGCCATATTAGTTAATCCATCTCCATCATCATCAAGAGGATCATCCACCGGATCGAGAGGATTCGTACCCCATTTATGTTCATCCCCATCTTTAGCTCCACCTTGATCTGTATCAGCATCCACGGGACTACTTCCAAATTCAAATTCTTGTAAGTTTGTTAAACCATCTTTATCCGGATCATCGTTGGGATTATCAATGCCATGTTTTGCTTCATAGAAGTCTGACATCCCATCTTTATCCGAATCAGTTGCCCAGCAATCATAAAGATCAATTACTCTGAGAGCCATCAATATAATATCTTTAAAGGTTAATTTTTTATTTGGGAATTGAGCTTCTTCAGTCGTTAAGATGAAATTATTTTTAACCGGAACATCTTGTTTTATATAAGCTGTTAAATCCAAAGAAGCATTTATATAAGGCTTATACCAAGGACTAATGTTATCCTCAACTACAAACTTAGTTCCATCGATTACTCCTTCCATGATCAATGCATCGATTAGGATATTGGCAGTCTCAGCACGAGTGATGTTGTTATTTGGCCTAAATGGAGGAAGCCCAGTTACCGGATCAAGATCGGATTTTCCAGTATAACCATCAATCAATTGACGATCACTCATTGCCGCTTCTTTGACGTATGGGAAGAACCAAGGGAATTGACCATCCGCATATTTCATATCTGAGAATCCCTCATTTACTTGGTACGCAGTATAGGCTTCCGGTTGGCGAGGAATAATGCACAACATATTCAAAAGTACATTTACAAATTCAGCTCTAGTAACGGCTTGATCCAATTCAAGTTTGAAACCTGAATGGGAAAGCAGATCATCAATCAGACCTCTCTTGTAAAGGTCATCAAGCATATCTTCGATATTTTTTCCGTCTTCATCGTTATTCTGATCTGTGATTCCTGGAATAGGCCCTATAAATTGATTTGCCCCAATATTGCCAACATTGCCTGGCATAGCCTCTCCCTTTCCATAAGCTGGTCCATAAAGATCCAGATTAGAAGGAGATCTTGGAGTGGTATAAGGAACATCATTTGGTCCAACAATAATTCCAGAGGCACCTTTTCTTAAGCTAGCAATATAAATTTCAACAACAGGTTTTTCA
Organism: Candidatus Altimarinota bacterium; assembly: GCA_041678805.1. GTDB lineage: Bacteria > Patescibacteriota > Gracilibacteria > UBA1369 > LOWO2-01-FULL-3 > CAINDQ01. The sequence goes on from JBAYNL010000024.1 coordinate 9,728, forward strand.
TTAAATCGTAATTCAAAAATCAAAGGATCAACTTCATGATTATTTTTCTTTTGAGTTAAAGTAACTCTAGGATCAGTCACTAAAATATTTCCACTGGTATCAACAAACGCTAAATATTTATTTTCTTTCAAATAAACTAATGCAGCTCCACCAGGATAATCTGGATCACTGGCAGGGAATTTTTTCATTACAAAGTCATCCTTACTGCTCAGATCATCTGCGTGCACCCCAGTCAGTGAGGCGAAATCAACAGTCTCAAAGCCATAATTCTGATGTAATGTCACATCCACATTGGCATCTGAAATTACATACACACTACCTAAAATATTTCCGGTTTTATCAATAACATCGATACTTGTTGGCGTTTTTGGAGGGACTGCTTCGTTTACTCTCGTAGAATATCCTGGCTTTAGTGCGCCAATGTCTCCTGTTGCTGGATTAATTTCCGCTATCACTACTCCATCTTTATTTTCAACTGTAATGATATCTTTAGTTTTTAAATCGTCGATTCTATATGCTCCTGTTGAGTCAGTATAATATTTTTGTTGAGGAGAAATTGAAGGAGTCGCCACTTTTTTTAATCTTGAAATCAACTTCAATTCGCCATCATAAACTCTGTAAATAAAGCGTTTTCTCATTAGCGAGAAAGGCATGTCTGCGACAGCAGGATCAGTTTTTCCAGTAGCCACAGGTTCTCTGGAAATTGTTCCATCTAAAGTGATATTGGGAACAAATACTTCCATACTGAATTTTTGAGCAGAACTGTTTCTCGATTGGTCAACGATATGCAAAGTAGCTTCATGAACTCCCACATCTCCTTCATTCGTGAAAGGGCCAATTTTAAAAGTAGGGTTAGTTTTATCATTCCAAGGTAATCCGTCTCCGCTTGAATCAAACATTACATTTATGTCACTCCAAATAGAGAGAGGTAAAGGAGTAACTTTCTTTTCGCCATTTTCATAGGGGAGAGGATCAACAGAGTACTCGATGATCTTTCCATTGGTATCGAAAGAATTACTAGAGTCTAATTCAAATTCCTTCATGATTGGAATTTTATAAGCAGGATCAATTGCAGGGAATGGCGCTTCTTTATCGGCACAATCTTGAGGAGCGGTAATCGCAAATCCTGATTCCAAAGATTTATTCAGATCTTTATCTAAAGCAAAAACATTAGAATAATAATTGCCATTCACTATTTTTACAGAAATAGCAGTAGCGTCCGGACTGGACATTTCAAACACTCTTGGATCTTCTTCCCCATCTTTCGGAGGTTCCATGTCGAGTTTATCCAAAATATCGACTGAGGCAGGAGTATCAGCCTTGCTAGTCAAAACAATATATCGATAAGTGGGATTATCAATTTCATCATAAATTGAATTTCTCAAAGTTACCTCATACGCGACAGTATTTGGATTTTTATTAGGTATCCAAGTAATATCGGCACTTTCATTATTATCGGAAGGGGCCGTAACGCCTTGAATAGCATTACCTCCTTCATTTACATAGCTATCAATAGAATTATTATTACCAAATAGAGGAAGAACATCTCCATGTGGCTGATTAATTGCATTTTTATAATTTTCTTTCAAGTAGACATCGCCTCCAAGAGTATAAATAAGATCTTCATCTCCATCATGATCTACGTCTAAAAATATCATATTAGTTTTGCCACTAAGTTCCGCGGTATAGTTCAAAACATTTTCATTTTTCCCGTCTTTAATTACAAACAATCCTTTCGGAGCGGGGAGCGGGCCACTGGATTTACTAGCTTTAGATGCTTCTACCTGTGCATTCAAGTTTGCTGCGATCAATCTGTTATTAGTATCTTTAGATTCCAGTTTTAATTGACTGGTTACGTCCTCGCCAAAGAAAGGCATCTTAATATAAGAATCATTTCCACTAATATCTTTAGCCCCATTTGAAGCAATATAAGTATTTTGATCATCATTAAACCACGTTGGTTTTGAAAGTTCGGCAATCCGTTTTAGACTTTGATCATTTTTAACTAAAACATTCCCGAATTTTTCAATATCATTAATGTTATTAAAAAGCTCAGTATTGGATTTTTCCAGATTTTCAGTATAAGCAATCATCGAATCTCGAAGCTGTGCCAGCCGGTCCATTTCTAGGTTATCGGGCAAATCTTGTTTCTTGATATCAGTTTTTATCTGAGCAAGATTTCTATTTAAAATTGGATCATTTTTATCCAAATATTCCTGAGTGGCCGTCAAATAATATACGGATGGAGTGTCATCCACTTGAACGGTTTTCACAAAGTCTTCAATTTTTTTATTGAAATCCTCAACATTCTCTTTGATGGCAAGAGCAGGCGCATAACTTAGTAGCACATTTGAAGTTGTTTTAATCTCTTCTGATTCGGGAAGAGGAAGAGTTTTTACTGGCGTTTTTTCTTCCACGGGGGCTGGGCTTGTTGGGCTTGTACCTGTATCTGTATTTCCAGGAGTAGTCATATTATTTTCAGCATCAAGAGTTTCCATTAATTGGTTAAACTTTTCTTCACCCATAGATTCCTTCAGCTTTTGTTTCTCTTCTGGAGTTAAATCTTTAGCGTTTTTAGGCTGTTCTTCCCCGGAGTCTGCGCTAGTGCTTTCTTCAGATCCAAAAGCATCATTAATTGCTTCACCTAGAGTCAAAGCAGCCTTATCCATTGCGTCTTCTACGGCTTCATCAATAATCTCCTGAAGAGGGATAGGGAATTGAAGTGCTTGATTGAGTTTGGTAACTACATTCTTTAATGAATTATTCCAAACATCGGCGGCAGATTTAACTACATTGTAAATTGGATCAACATTAATTGAGACATCGGTTTGCACAGTAACTCGAATCTCTTTTACATAGTCATAACTAATTGCTGGTAACTGAACTGCCAATGAAGCAATCAATGGTAAAACAAT
>JBAYNL010000025.1:0-12485 GCA_041678805.1 Candidatus Altimarinota bacterium
ATCTTGTACTTAATGTGTCTCTAACCACATTTTGTCCGAGAATTTTTTCTAATTCTCCAAGTAATGCGAGGTTTGAAAATAATCTAAATTTTCCTTCGGCAAATTCAACACGTGGTGCTTCCGGGATTTCAAGGTGAGTGTCAAATCCATTGGCCCATGAAAGTTTTCTTGTTTTTGCTTCTTCTATAAATGGTCTTAATCTATTAGCTAAAGCTGTTTTTTGAGCTCTATCTCTTTGTTTTCTTTCTAATCTTTGAGCAGGGCTTTCTTCGTCTAAGTCGTAGCTTGTTAGGCCGTCATCTCTTACTCTTTGCCAAAGTTCAATTGGTTCTATTATAAGGGGGGCGCTTAGTCTATATCTTGGGTTTATTATTTTCGATACAATGTCTCTGCCTAATATTTGGTTAAGGTGATTAATAAGTTCTTGTTCGGTTGATTGGCTTAATTCATTAGTTTGTTCAATTCTTTGTGGTGGTCGAGGCTGGGCTTCTGTATCTGCTGTTGCGCCTAAAAGGCTCAGTGCCATTATTGCTGTTCTGATTGTTGAACTGAAGGGAAGTCTTGTTAAGTTTTGTAAAAAAGCTTCTCGGCGTTGTGGCGAGGAGGGGCCCATTTGCGACGTAAGTTCCATTGGTGATGGAGTCGCGCTGAGCGAGGACTCTTGATTTGGTGGATCTAGTTCTGTATTTGATTCTGGTTCTGTGGCCATAATTCTTAATTACTTAGTTGGAGCTTATAACATGCCTAGTGCATTTTGGCAAGTGCAAGAATTTAGAGGGAGATGGTTTGTTTTGAGTGAGGAGCTTTTTGTAAATATTTTAGAATTATTTTAAGAAAATTTAATGTTTGTTTGATAGAGTGGCAAATATAAGCCATTATAGCTAGTTATAAAGATTCTGAGAGGTCTGATGATGTTGTAAAAAACTGGATAAGAAACAAAAATACTCTTGAATTTTTGGGACTTTGGGAAAAAATAAATAATCCAAAATTTAAACCCGTCGAATTCGACGGGTTTAAATCGCAGGCAGGATTACATTCGTTTGTAATGACTCCTAAACGTTGGATTGAGGGAGTAAATTCTATGGGTATTATCTCGAAATCTGGACGTTATGGGGGAGGTACCTTTGCCCATAAAGATATCGCTTTTGAGTTTGCTTCGTGGATTAGTCCGGAATTTAAGTTATTTCTTATAAAAGAATTCCAGCGTCTTAAAGAGGAGGAGAATGAAAGACTGTCTCTTGGATGGAATCTTAGGCGTAATTTGACCAAGATTAATTATAAAATTCATACCGACGCAATAAGGGCATACCTAATTCCTAAAAAGATCTGTGAAGTGGATACTGATTTGGTATATGCGAGCGAGGCTGATGTTTTGAACAAGGCTTTGTTTGGAATGACGGCAAAAGAGTGGAGAGAGGCAAATCCTGATAAAGATGGTAATATAAGGGATTATGCCTTTGTTTCTCAATTGGTATGTCTTGCCAATTTGGAATCTCACAATGCGGAATTTATAAGACAAGGATTTTCACAAACAGAAAGACTTTTGAAGTTGAATGAAATTGCGATTATTCAAATGATTTCGATTACAGGAAGTGGTTCTTTGAAGAAGATAGGAAATAATCACGCGTAGTAAAGTTGATCATTTGTCTCATCTCACCTTGAAAGGTATAATGAGTCCAGTTTCGGGCAAATATCAATAATGGTACTATCTTTGATTTATGAACTTTATCTCAACTCTATCTCCGCTTCTAATCAAAAAAGCTCATGAGCTTGGAATTAAGGCTGAGGATATTACTGAAAGTTATGTTACGGGGAGTGGAAAAGGCGGGCAGAAGATCAATAAGACTTCTAGCTGTGTGATGCTTAAGCATTTGCCGAGCGGAACTCTTGTTAAATGTCAGAAGCATAGAGAACAGAGTAAGAATCGGAGTTCGGCGTATAAATTGATGATTTTGAAGATTGAGGATCAGGTCAAAGGAAATCAATCAGATAGAGCGAAGGCTATCTTCAAGCTTCGTAAACAAAAGAAAAGGCGTTCTGTTAAGGCAAAAGAGAAGATGTTGCAGGATAAGGCTCATCGAAGTAAGGTGAAGAAGCTGCGTGGAGATAAAGGTGTAGACTCGATTAGCTAGCCGGAAAAGGCCTTGCGCAAAACTAGGGGATAGTTCTCTATTGACAAAATTGCGAATACTGCTAAAATACAACTCTTGTCTTTTTAAATTACAATTTAAACCAAAACAATATGGCTGAAGGAGTACCGTTAAGACCAAGAAGATCAGGTCTTGGAAATCTTATGAAGGGATCACTATTAGTTGCAGGATTAGCAGCTCTATCCGCATGTGGTGAAGATAGTAAAACTGAGGGTACTAAGGCGGCTATGGCGGGAGAATGTGCTGATGAGGCTGTTAATCTTCACATAGAGACAGTAAGAGGAGGGGCACGGATTAGTTGTCTTGATTCTTCTGGTGCTAGTGCCAGTCCAAAATGCGATTCTACTGGAGAAGGTGAGGGTGAAGGAGAAGAAGATTGTGCAAAAAAAGCGGGAGTTGTTTTAGATTTTCAAGTGTGTCCTACGGATGATTCTGGTGCAGGAGGTGATGAATGTACAGTAACAGCTGATGGTCCTGCTGTTATTAGTATTGCTGGAGAAAAAGATGAAAAAACTCTAAACGCAACAGCGACAGATGGTGAATACACTGTAGATCAAGTATGCCTTGGTGATCAGGGTGAAGTAGAGGGAATATTGAAACCAGGGGAGCGTTGTGGGAATGGAGAATCCAGTCCTGCAATTGACAGTGTCAAAGTCAGAGTTGTCAATTCCCTCAAGAACTTGGCGTTGAGATTTGGCCTGATAGATCCTGTTGATCAAGGAAAAGTATAAAAAAGTTTGAAAAAAAGAGGCCTCCAAGAAAATGGAGGTCTTTTTTTTGTTATTGAAGTTTTTGGAAGGAATTGTGTCGTGCGATAGATTAAGATGTAGAACAAGATGTTTTTGGTATGTCTGTTTGACTAAATTTATTTTTTTGGTACCCTGGCTCTCCATTGTAATTTTTATTATGTTGCAAGAAGGTTTTTGTGAAAAATATGGGAATCCTAATTCTGAGGGCAGACGGGTTATGATTACCGCTCCAAGAGAAGAGAGTAGATGTGATCTTGAGAGGCCACCTCTTATTCGTAGTCCTATTATGGGGAAGACTGGTATTTTACCTGGGATGGGGCATCCCGCTTCTGCTGTTGAACGTTTTGCTTCTGATTGGAGACATTGTCCGGAAGTTGGGACAAGGTTGAGGCAGATGGCTTTTCATGAACAGGCTGGAAAAGATGGTGATCTTCTTCAAACTAGAGTTGAGCGACGTGAAGATGGGGGATTATATGTCGTAATTTCTATTAACAATGCAGGTAATGAAGATGATCTTTTGGCCGAAGTTCTTTTGGAAATGCGTCGATTAAGATCAGCATATGGTGATATGCCGAGTTTGGTTATAATTGACAAAACTGGTCGTTACGGGCTTCTTCCAATGCTTCTTCCTGGACAGCTTTCTACTTATAGTTTGGCAGGAGATCTTACTGAAAAGAAATATTTGGAGTTTTGGATGTCTTTGGAGGCTGCTGATACGGTTTTTAAAACTTGTAATCTAGGTTCTTTATTAGGAAGAATTCGTTATTTTGCTCAAATGGGGATGCTTTCTGCGGCAACTCAACCTGCAATCCATTTTCATCCAATAGAAAGTATTGATAAAAATGCTAAAGAGATGATTCCGCCTGGAGATAGAAGCGTTGTGGATCGTTTAGATGATGGAGAATTTGGTCCAGAATATGTTTCAAAGGTTATTGATGAAATATTAGTGGATAAATTTTTGATTTTTGCCGAAAAAATTAAATCTGAATTTATAGAAAAATCACTTATTGGATGTGCTCCACATCTGACAGGGCCATTTTTTGGTTCAATGATGGATTCTTTAACAGTGATAGTTGATTTAGCGAAACAATTTGAAGCTGGAAAAATCTCGATTGAACAGTTGTGTAAAATTATAGTGGATGATGGTGTCAATGGTTCAGATCACCTTGGAACTGTATTTGTTAGTTTGGAAGCTTTTTATGCTGATGAAGCGGAGGGGTCTAATGATTTATTAACGATTAGTAGGGATTTTAAGGTTTTTTTGGAAGGTAGTGTTGAAAAAAAACAGTTAGGTTATAATAAAAAAAAGTTATTTTGGGAAACTCAGCCTGAAATTCAATTTCCGCGAACTAGGCTGATTTTTGCATCATCTTTTATGAGGTCTGTAAAAGGTGATTTAGAAAAGGTTGTTGGTGAAGCTTTTGAAACAATTCCTGCAACTGCTAGAGATAGAATAAAAGTTGTTATAAATGACAAATTTGGAAATGGATTTTTTCCTGGAGTGGTTGTGGAGGCTAGTTCTGAGGATATGGGTCTTTATGCGAAGACGATTTCTGCTAAATGTGATGAAGTTCTAAATAAAAAGTGGGGTAAGCTTTTTTCTATTCTTGAACAGGTCAGTAACGAGGGTGGAGATAGGGTAAAATTATTGCAAGACTTGGATGCTGAGCTTGGGTTGCAAGATACTTTAAAAGCAATTAAAAATGATGGAGTTTATTTTGAAGCAAAGCCTGGCTTTTCGCTTGGACGTATTGGAGAAACTCCTGATGAAGAAGAACCAATTAATGTTGTTGTTGATAATTATTTAAATTATTTGGTTGAGTGTTTTGGTTTTGCTCATAAGGGTGGTGCTGCTAAAAAAGGGAAATCGCGTAAGCCAAAGCCAGAAATCCATAATCCACGAGTATGTCCAAGGGCTATGGTTGTAGAAAAAACTGAAGATGGTAAATTTTCATTTCAGGTTTCTCCAGGGATTGTTTTTGAACCTGTTGCTCATAGAAAAGTGCTTGAATCGTTGATTGCAGATTTTGGTTCAATGAAAAATATTGATAGTCGTCTTGCTCTTTTGGATAATGGGTTTGTGGCAAAAAGTACTGGTGGCGATGGGTTTGTGAGTGATCTGTATATGCGTCGTAATAAGACAAAACCTTCTCCTTTAGAAGGGGATTATGTTTTTCATATTTTGAGAGAACTCTTCAGAAAACTTGATAATGACGGGGCTGTTCCTGCTTTTTTTATTCACTATTTAAAAAAGGAGCTTTCTTCTTTAAATAGATCAGAAGGAGTGACCTATTGGCAAGAATTTGGTTCTATATTTGATGAGTTGAGTCCTGATGAAATGCACAGTATTTTCCAAGAGGATGTTATGCCTGATTGGTTTAAAGATAAATTTTCTGACTTAAATGCTGATGAATCGGGAGTGATGGAGCAAGCTATTTTAAAAGCTAAGGTTCAGGTTGAGGGAAAATTTAGAAAAGCCGAGGGTTTTATTCCTCCGCATGCTGCTTTACGTAGTGTGATAGCTAAAAATCTAAGTGCGGTGCGGGTTTTGATAGGTCAAATTTCTCCAGATGCAACAAATGGTTCAGAATTTGAGGCTAGGTATTTTTTCCAATTGGCTGTTGATTCGGCGCTTCATACAATTACAGTCGCTGAATATCAAGATGCTAAAGGTTCTGCTAATGTGATGGATGTTGTGCATGGAGGGGTAATGAGGAAGAAAGGTCCTACGTCTCATGACTTTGCCAAAAATGAAGAAGTTTTTGTAGAGCAATTTAAATTTTCAGTTTTTGCTAAATACATTGTTGATAAATCTTTTTCTTCTGTTTTTGAAGCAAGAGGGATGGATCAAGAGGATAATATTCGGGCGAAAGCTTTTCTTATTGAGGAGGTTAGTCATATTTTGGAACAAATGGTGAATCAAGAGCCTAATATGATTGGTAAAATAGTTGATGAAGGGGATGATCAATATTTTAGAAAAATAGCAGGATTTGTTGCTACAAAATTGAGAAAAAGGGGATACAATGATGAATTTTATCACAGCATGTTGCCTGAAGGTCAAAGGAAAAAAGAGGGGCATGTGGATATGGTTCGCAATTGTGTTTTTGATTTAGATGAAATTCGTAAAAGATTTGAATTTAATGATGATTTACCTGGTAATATTTCTGCATTAGTTCGTAGGGCTGTTTGTGCAGCATATGAGATTGTTGATCCTGAATATGTTCATGGATATGAGCTTTTGGATGACAATGGTGTTTTTCTTTAAGGCTAAATCTTCCCATGTGATGTTATTGTCATGGTCTTTTTTTTGTTGATCTTGGAAAATTATTACAAAATGGCATTAAATAAATAACCCATAATTATAATTCCAACGGTTGTGATGCCGAAAAATATTGCTAGAAGTTGCCAGCGCATCACTTTTTTGAGAATTAATGCTTCCGGTAATGAAAGCGTTACAATTGCTGTCATGAAAGCTAAAACTGTGCCCAAAGGTGCTCCTTTTCCAACTAAGGCTTCCATTAGAGGAAGGACGCTGACGGAATTAGCATAGAGGGGTATTCCCAAAATGACAGACATTGGAACGGTCCACCATGATTTTGTGGATAAATAATATTCAATAAAACCGCTTGGCACAAAGCCGTGAATAAGAGCGCCTATCCCAACTCCCAAAACTACATATGGAAAAATTTTCTTTGTAATGCGCATGCCGTCGTGCCAGAAAAAAGAGATAAGTTTTTTGAAAGGAAGTTTTCCTCCATTGTCTGTTTCTATTTGGGCACGAGATTTGAACTTTAATAGATCTGGTAAAACGTATTTTTCAAGTTTGAGTTTTTGGATTAGCATTCCTCCAAGAATCGCAATTGTTAGTCCAAATAAGTTATATAAAATGGTGACTTTCATTCCGAACATCGCTGGGAATAGATACAAAGATGATTCGTTGATTAAGGGAGAACTAATTAAAAAAGCAAAGGTTATTCCGAGGGGGATTCCTGCTCCCATAAATCCAATAAAAAGAGGAATTGATGAACAAGAACAAAATGGAGTAACGATTCCTAAAAGGGCTGCCATTAAATAATTTACTCCGAACCAACGTTTTTTAGTTAAAATATCTCTCGCTTTTTCCATTGGGAAATAATAGCGAGTGATTGCCATTAGGTAGTTGATAACAATCAGGAGTAGTCCGATTTTGATTGTGTCATAAACGAAAAAATTGATGGTTTCTCCGATGTAAGATTCTTTTGTTAAGCCAATCCATTCGAAACTTATAAGGTTAGCAAGAAATTGAATGGGGTAAAAAATATCCATGTTAAATTGTTATGGCCTAAGCATGGTACCCGCTGGAATTTTAGTGTCAATAGGGGAGTTTGGCTTAATCTATTTCATCTCCGGGTAAAATCATTTTTTCTTTGCCGAAGCGTTCTCGTCTGTTTGCAGTTGCTCTTAAATAATCGCTAAGATCTTCCCACGTAATGTTATTGCCGCGATCTTTTTTTAATTGTTTTAGCGCACTCATAATGATTCTTGTCCTGTAATGGTTGGTTTCCCATCCTGTTTTATGAGTTAGGGCCAAAAGACCTGATCTATAATGGTGTTTTTGGGCTTTTTTTAAAAACCGATTGGATTTACATCCTCCCAAGAATACGAGGGCTGGGTCTAGAAGGTCTTCCGGAATGTTAGCTCCAGCTCCGTAGCCGTTATGGCCTCTATACTGCAGCATTGTGACATCTTCATTCCCCTCGGTGACTGTACGAATGTAACCTCTTAAGGTGGTATTGTTTAGACAGGGTTTTATGCCTATGTATGTGGCGGTTTCGTCGGTTACTTTATAGGCGATACAATCTTCTAAAAATGGTTCTGGAAATCTCCAACGATTTTGATAAAAGTGAGGATAGATTTCTTCGCTGCCAAAAAATATTCGGCCATTTCTGTTTTTGATTGTTTTTGGGTGTAATGTTCCGTCGGCACCTTTTGTAAATATTTCAAATGATGATGGGGGAGAAACTCTGTTTATTAAATTATCTAAGTAATAATTAAGCGATCTGTTATATCCATACATACCGCCTTGATGTTCATCGATTTCTGAGTCTGGCTGAAAAAGAGATAAAGATGTTAGTTCTTTGAGGTTGGCGATTCTTTCGTTCTTAGGACGATTTACGGCTAGTTCTCCGGCTTGGGCCTTACGGGAATTATTTCTTCTTTCCGATTCGTCTGGTTGTGAGAAAACGAGGTGTAAGGAACTTTTTACTTTTCCTATGCCAAGTCTAAGTAAATCACCTAATGATTCTTCTGGAGCTGATGGGTTGGTTTGAGAACGAGGTCTTTCTGGACGTCGTTGTCTCTCTGTATGTCTAGCTGTTTCTGGCATATTATTTTATTATAGAATCTACCGAAATTAAGAAGTCCTGATATGAAGGAAGTGGTCCTCTCTCTAAGGTGTCGATGTTGCTAAATTGGATTTGGGCGGGATGTTCTTTTCCTTCTCTTACAAATGTATAGGAGGTTCTAGGGATTCCCATGGAATCGAAAAGGCGTACAAATAGATTATTAGCTATTTCATATGTTTTATTTTGAATTGCAGCTTTAGTTGCTCTTGGATTGCTAGCTTTAAATTCAGCCATGCTTTGAGATTTTTTGGCAATATTTATATAACTTTGATAATGGGCACTCATTTCTCTGGACATGTTCTCTGGTGTTAAGTGCATGTTCGATGGAAGATTGCTTCTGACAATTTCCGTGTTCCAGTCAACTTCTCTTAAGACTTTTTCAGTTTGAGAGCCTCCAAAGTAGTTATATCTGGTTTGCATTGGGTGGCCTGTAAACATGGCCCAGACTATTCTTCTTGGGTCGTCAATGGCGTTGACGTGTAGATCTTTTTTTGTTGTGAATAGTTCGCCATGTTGACGAACTTCTGCAGCCATTCTTGTTGAAAGATCTTTTTCTTCGGCCATGCTTACTTTTTTGCCAAAGCCTCCTACTCTTGCATAGATTTCGGCTGAATAGGATCCTAATCCTAGGTTAGATTGAGCGTGGGTGTATAGTCTGTTTAATCCAGTTTCAACTCTATAAGCAATGTCTAGTAAAGGGCAAGCATCTAAAACTTCTTGTGGTAATTTTGATTCACTTTTGTAAACGGCAAGTTTTGGATTTTCAAAATTGCTGATTACGGAATCTAGAAGTAATGGACTTTTTTCTTTCGCATCAGCTGCTCCGGTTCTCAAAATTAATTTTTCTTTATTGACTCCATCACCTCTTTGGAGGTTTCGATATACGGCGGTATCAGCCATAGTTTTATATATTTCTCCCATTACTGGTTTTCCCGTGAAATTGAAGCTGTGTTCGATTATGTTTACATGATATTGAGGATGATCTTTTTGGAATCTTGCGACTTCGGCGCTAGTAGCTTTATCAAATTTTGCGCCACTGTTTGGTTTGTTTAAGAAGACATTAATTTCGAAATGGTTTGGGTTAACAGGGGTGCCGTCTGGATGGGTTTGTCTTACCGTATATTCATAAAGAGCTTTATAAATATTTGGACCTTCTTTATAGGCTGGTAGATTGATAGACATCCTACATTCGGGATGCATGGCTGGAATTTGAGATGCTAAAGCTTTTGGGAGTCTCATTTTAGGCCCATACTCTCTAGCAAGATATTCTTGTTGTTGTCTGCTTGATCTTTTTGTTCTAACAATTTCGGCTAATTGTTGTTGTCTTTCTAGTCTTTGAGCTCTGAGAGCTTCCTCTGCAGGATTAGCAGTTCTTGCCGGTTGTTCTATTTTTGCTTTGTCTAAAGTAAATGGGGATTGGCCTTGTCTACCAAGTTCTGCTCCTCTGCTGTTGTGATAAAATCCTTGTACAGAAGTTCTTCCGATAATTGACCATTGTGTTTCTCCTGCTCTTTTAAATAATACTTCTTTGTTAAAAAGTAACATTAAGGGATTAGATTTAAAATCAGTTGCCATTTTTGCAAGAGACTCTTTTACACTTGGTAATCCGCCATTTTTTGCATCCCATGAACAATAAATGTCTATGGAATTGGCCATTCTTACTACGATTGGAGTATTTGGCAAAATTTGAGGTCTGGTTCTATCGGGGAATGGATTTGTTGCTCTATCCTGGATTTGTGATCTTAATGAAGAAAGTCCATTTCCTTCCATTACGTGAAAATTTTGTCTGCTCATCGCTGCTTTTCTTTCAGCTGGACTGACTTTAAATCTTGTTCCATCGCCACTAACTCCTTCTGCTTTTCCTGTGAAAATTGCAACTTCAGAAGGTAAATCTGTTGCGATAACTTCCATCGTCGGGAATCTTGCAGCCATTTCCTGTGATGTAATAGCAGGTTTTCCTTTTCCTCCACCGATATTAAGATCGACGTTTCCTATTCCCGGACCTATATCAAAAAACACTACTTTTCGATTTCCTTGACCTAAAAATAATCTTCGTAAAGACTCTAGGGATGATTTTTCCTTTCCTAAATCCGCTTTTGCTCTTGCGAATTCTGTGGCGACTTGTGGATTTCCTGGTCGCATAAGGGAATCCAAAAGTAATTCATGATCAACTAATCGATTTTCCCAAGTTCTATTCCTTAGGTTTTGATCTGAGTGTAGTTTGTATTTTTTGCCAGAATAAGCCTTCATGATCGCTTCTTCTTCTGCGGATAAACCTAAATCTCTGGATGATAAAGCTTCTCTGCTGACTATTCTTCTGCCGAAAGTATCTCGAGAGGGTAATTCTCTTGCTCTTATCTTAGCTGCTTCTTCAAGGCTTGTGATTGTTTCTGCTGTCCTTGGAAGAGTTGGTTTCTTCTTTAATCTTCTAGCAATAAGTCGATCATAAAGATCTGCTAGAGGTTTATTGATGGTAGAGATGGATGCTTTTATTTTGTTCCATCGTCCTACAGCTTTGTCGAATGTAGCTTTGCTTTTTGCAGTAAGGGCTTCTCCTAATCCTTTTAATCTTTCTTTTAATTTTATTCCTTGGATCCTTTTTAAAAGCGCATCCATTTTGCTTCGGAAAGAACTAACCCTTTCTGGTTTTGTTTCTTCATCTACTCGGCTATCTTTTTTTTTTTAGGTTTAGCTACTTCTTTAAGCAATGCTTCTTTTGCGGCGTTTACAGCTGATATCATTTTATCGAGCTGTTCTTTTTCAGTTATTGATGCTTTTTCTGCAAGGTATCTAATTAATTCTGTGCTTCCTGAAAGCATTTCAATTTTTTCTGCGATTTTTGCCTCTATAAGTTCTGGAGTTAAGACTTCTCCTTCTTTTATTCCTAAAATGTCTTTTATAAGTTCTGGAGTTAAGACTTCTCCTTCTTTTATTCCTAAAAGGCCTTTACCAAACCTAACTTTTTCGTCTTTTGCTACTTCGGCTTTGCTAGGTTTCCTTTTAGGTTTAGCTACTTCTTTCAGCAGTGTTTCTCTTGCGACGTTTACAGCTGTTGTTATTAGATTTGCGGCTTCTGCTTTATCAGGATTTTTAGCGGGATCGAATGCGGCTAACATGAGTTCAGTTTTATCTTCTACAAGTTCTTTAGTTAATGGTTGATCTTTTTTTATACCTAAAAGTTTTTTAGCATTACCAACTTCTAAGGCTTTGACTTTTAAACCTTCTAGTCCTTTCGGTCCTTCTTTTGGCAGGTCGAGGGTTGTTCTTATCATTTTGTCGAATGCTTTTTGTAATTGTTCTTGGGCAGGATTTTTTTTAGGTTTAGCTACTTCTTTAAGCAGTGTTTCTCTTGCGACGTTTATAGCCACTACTGCTTTTATAATTTGAGGTCCCTTTTCAGCTGGGGATGAGTCTTTTTCTCCGACGATTCTAAGTAATTCTGCGCTTTTTGCGTCTATAAGTTCTTGAGTTAAAACTTCTCCTTCTTTTATTCCTAAAAGGTCTCTAGCTGGTTGAACTTTCTTGACACTCTTTGTTATGCGGGGCCATTGTGTTATTGGGACGCTCAAAAGTTTTTCTCTGATTGCTGCGTCTTCTGCTAGCTTGGTTCTTGCTACTTCGGCGTTGCTAGGCTTCCTTTTGCCGATTTTCCTTTTGGCAGGTCTCTCTTTGGCAGTCTCATTTTCGGCTCTACTGCTGCCTCCGACAGGAGGTTTGTCACCTTTAGATTTTCTAGGGCCTTCAGTTGGTACCAAAGTTCCTTCTGCGTCCCGATAGTTTCCTTCTGCGTCTTGGTATCCGTAGCCCTTATCTATAATGGTTTCTTTTATTTTTCTCCATTTTCTCAAACCTGCTACTACGGCAAATTCATGAGTCCATCTTTTGAATAGATCGGTTTCCATCATAGCTTCTGCTTCTGTTCGGGAAATTCCCACTTTTCCACCAGATAAATAATGTGCTTGGATCATGCCCCATTGCTCAAGGTCGGCATAATAGTGTAAAGCGACAACTTCTGCGGCGAGTTCAGTGGTGCTTACAGCTCCTTTTCCAATGGCTCCTGTTTTGCTGAGACTATCACCGGTTTTCCCTAACCAGTTACTCAGTCTTCCGAGCATGATTCTGTCCATAACTTTTGGAGATCCAGCAGCAAAGGCTTTTGCTGCGCCAGTTTCTCCTCTTAGAACTTTTTGAGCTGTTCCTAA
>JBAYNL010000026.1:0-12390 GCA_041678805.1 Candidatus Altimarinota bacterium
AATGGCGACTGCACGATTGAACAGTAAATTTTGCGGACATGCCAGAATTACCAGAAGTTGAGACAATTACGAATGATCTCAAAGCTGTTTTACGCGGTGCTTGTTTTGGGAAAGCCGAAGTTTTTAATGAGAAATCTGTGGTTGGAGATTTAGCGCTTTTTGATAAACTTTGCGGAGAAAAAATTACTAAAATTTTCAGGAGAGGGAAATTTATAAACATCTTTTTCGAGAATGATTCAGTAATAACTTTTCATTTGAGGATGACGGGCAGAATTATTGCGAATAAATCTGCTGAAGAAATGAGACACGAAAGAGCTCGCTTAATTTTCAATAAGATCATCCTTCATTTTTGCGATGTCCGAAAATTTGGAAGAATTTGGATTAATAAAAAATCAGACTACGAATTAAAAACGGGAATTTCAAAATTGGGAATAGAGCCTTTATCTCCAGAATTTTCTTTTGAGAAATTTTTAGAATTGGTTCGTGGCAAAAAGGGAACAATTAAAAGTTTTCTATTGAAGCAACATCCTATTACAGGAATTGGAAATATTTATGCAGATGAATCATGTTTTTATGCCAGATTAAGGCCGGATAGTCGACTTGAAAATCTCCCTAAAAAAGATTTAGAAAGTTTATTTTCAAGTATCAAAAAAGCGCTTACTCAAGGCGTCGAAAATCGGGGAACAAGCGTGTCTGATTTTATGGATACCAAAGGCGAAAAAGGACGCAATCAAGAATTACTTTATGTTTACAAAAGAGCGGGGAAACCTTGTTTAATTTGCCATAAAAAACTTCAAAAAATAAAACTAGCCGGTAGGACAACAGTTTTTTGTAGTGACTGTCAACAGAAAAAATGAAAGCATTGTGGACTTTCTAAAGAAATTAGTAGTATTCTGGTGCGGGCAAAGGGGGGGCACAACTTAACATCATTTCTATGTTGAAACTACGAGACAATCAGTGGGGGTTTGACATCTCCTTGGATAATCCTTTTAGAATTTTCCGCGTTCTTCGTGAATTTGCGGTTAATGCACTTGAGGAATCAAATATCGTGGATCTTTCTCGCGGTGATCCAGGATATGGGTATTCTCCTTCGGTAAGAGGTCGTGAATTTTTTGCTTTCTTAGTAGAGATCGATACAATTTTAAATCATCCAAAAGAGCATTTCGTTTCTGACAACCGTGATGATTTCGATACCTTGTGGAAGAAAATTCAGGATCATGCCGTTAAAACTTATTCTGCACAGAAAGCTGATAAATTGACCCAGGATTTTTACTTCTTTCTAACAAGAATTGAAAAATATGCTAAGGAACAGGGTTTAAATTGGGATAAGAAGAAAATAATTTTCGAGATATTTAAATATTCTGTAGTTTCAGGAGGATGTTATCTAGATCCTCAAGGAGAAACTTTGGTGAGAACAGTGATTGCGAATCATTATAATGAAAAATTTGATCTTGGAATTGATTATAAAGATCTAGTTTTTGTTCAGGGAGTATCTCATGGGATTGGAGTTATCTTTAAACTGTTCACTGATCCGAAAATTGATTTTTTGAAGGCTGGAGATCACGTTATGATCACTTCTCCGGTTTATTCTCCATACAATTCGATTATGAATAACCTAGGGATTAAGCCTTATTCTATTCCGATAAATCCATCTACTGGAAAGGTAGAGGGAGATATTGATGAAATTTTAAAAGCCGCTCCCGAGAATACAAAAATGGTTTGTTTGATTGATCCAAACAATCCAACAGGGTTTATGTGTGATGAAGAATTTTTGAAGAAAATTGCGGCCTTTGCAAAAGAACGAAATGCCTTGATTGTTTCTGATGAAGTTTATGGAGATTTCTTTTTCGAAAGAAAACATGTGATTATGCATTATGCTCCTGAAAGGACGATTATGATTGGTGGACGCAGTAAAATCGAGAGAAGCACTGGTTTACGTTTTGGAGAATTTGTTGTTAACAAAGAAGCTCAGAAATATATTCCGGAAAAGATTTTGAATGGGAAAATGGGTATA
The DNA here is from genome assembly GCA_041678805.1 of Candidatus Altimarinota bacterium. Classification (GTDB taxonomy): domain Bacteria; phylum Patescibacteriota; class Gracilibacteria; order UBA1369; family LOWO2-01-FULL-3; genus CAINDQ01. Next base: position 2,015 of record JBAYNL010000026.1, read on the forward strand.
GCTCCTGATTTTATGAGCTTACTTATTTTCGCAAAAGCTCCAGACCCGGGAATCCGTGGAGAGTTCCAACACGTTACTTTCGTAACAGGACCTTCTCAATATTTAGGGGTATCTCATGTTATTTTTGGAGATGATGATCGAAATGAATATCTAAAAAGGATTAGAGTTGGTATGGAAAGTTTCTATGAGATTTTAGGACTGTCTTATAACAAAAACTTGTATTATTCATGTTTTGATTTAATGGATATTCCAGGGGCAGCAAAGAAAGATTTGCCTCCGGAAGAACTATTTGTTGGTTTGGCAAAAAAAGGAGTAGTGCTGGTTCCTGCAAATTTATTTTTCTCAGAAGAAGAAAGATCTAAAAAAGATTTACGTACAATGGCGAGAGCATCTCTGCCAAATTTAACATTTTCAAATCTACAAAGGGCTGCAAAGCTCATTAAGGAATATATGACATCTTAATATTGTTAACCAAAATATATATGTCTCATAACGAAGGATGTTGCGATGATGATAATTGCGGACAAGGATCAAGTTGTTGCGGCGAAGATTGCTGCGGAGCAACTTTAAAAATTGGATCCCCTGCTCCAAGATTTACTATGGAAGGATATTTCAAAGGTGAAAAAAAGAAATATTTTTTGAAAGACTATAAGGGCAAATGGGTGGTTTTATTTTTCTATCCATTGGATTTTACTTTCGTATGTCCTACTGAGCTTATTGAATTAAGCAAAAAGAATGAAGAATTTGCAGCGATAAATACTCAAGTTCTAGGAGTTAGTGTTGATAGTGTTTATTCTCATGAGGCTTGGTCAAAAGGCGATTTAGGCGATTTAGAGTTCCCATTACTTAGTGATTTAACGAAGGAAACAAGTTGTGATTATAATGTTTTAATAGAAGAATCTGGAATTAGTTTACGAGGAGCTTTCATTATTGATCCGGAAGGAATTTTGAAATGCTATATGGTAAATGATATCTCTATCGGCCGAAATGTCGATGAGTTAGTTCGATTGGTTCAAGCTTTCCAAACTGGAGACTTATGTCCAGTAGGATGGAAAAAAGGAGATAAGACTTTGGGGAAATAGATTCGTCCCCGGTTTCAATAGGGCTTATCCGTAAAATTTCTAAACTTTTTCTCCTCTGCTACCTCGCCTATGGCGAGTTCGCGTCGGATCGGTTCGCTCGCTACTACATAAAAAAGAGCCACATTCCAATATAAACGGAATGTGGCTCAATTTGGTGCAACTCTGAGAGAAAATACCATGATAGACTCCAACTCAAGTAAATGAATTGACTGCACGAATGCCTCCCCTCACAGTAAAGAAAGAACGAGAATGAGATTCCATGATAGTCGATAGATACAAGATCTAAAGATCCACCATCTTCCAGACTTGAAAGCGTCACCGCAATGAGCCTTAGAACGACGATAAGTTGGCTAACTGGCCAGAGACCCGTGAAGATCAGACCATACCAATGATACCGAGGAAGATACTCTCTCTATTGAGAGACAAACACATAATTCTTTTTCCAAAATGGGCACCGCCCCAAAAAGGAAAAAGGAACTCTTATAGACAGGAATCTTACGAAACCAATCTACTGCGAGTATACATCCTTGACGAGCAAGGAAGGTATTTCCCTAGAGGAAGCTATACTCAGCTAAGCAGTCCTAACCATAAATTAATAGGTTAAAGGAAAACTGCTGATAGGAATGAGTATAGCTCTCTCCAGGGAATATTTTAAAACCACTTTAGTGATTCTTTTGGCCGTTGATGTAAATGATCTTTGTTTTTGTTTTTGAAACTAAATACATAATACCATCTTTTGCTTTTTGCGTCAAGCGCATTTTATATGATTTTTTGCGAAAGGCCTCCCTTGTCAAAAAAGGACTAAGTGCTATAATTCGGCGCTAATGGTTAAAAGCCCTACTCGATGGGAAATCTAACAAATAGAAAACTAGATTATTACGAATGCAATTCTATTCAAGAACTTTTTGAAAAAATTCGCAAAGAATCAAATGACGTTCTACGAAGAGATCCTCGATTCGGGGAAAATATTATGGAGGCTGTATATTTGAATGATTTCTCGAGTTTGCAAATTGATAAAGGTAGTGATGAATACACTTCAGCCTTACGCCTGACTGCTCTCAAAAATACTATAATTGCCGACTTAACAAAAAAAGCTTTAGCTGAATATGGTGAAAAACTTGGGATCACGGAGGCTGAAAAAACTACTATTTTGGGGTTTCAAAAAATGATTCCTTCAATTGATGAGATCTATATAAAATGGAGACAGCAACTTTTCCCTGTAGCGTTACATGATGAATCAGGTTTCAGAAAAGATGCGATAGAATACCTAAAAAAGAATGAATTAGATGATCCTTATGCAATTGTTGAAAAAATACCGGATGGATCTTATGAATGTGTCCCCTATGCTCTAGCCTTTCCAGAAGATTATAAAAAATTAATCACTACGATAGAAAAACTAATTTTGGATATTTCACTTATCCCATCTCAAGATTTTGGGAAAAAGATGAACCGCAAAACTTTAGTTACATATCTTGAAAGTTATAGGGATGCTTTGAGTTGTGCCGAAAGCAAAAAAGTTGGAGGAGAATGGAAATCTGTAAAACTATGGAAGACTGTAGATAGAGCTTGGATAAAATGCCAAGATCGGATTCAATTTATTCATGGAATTGAAAATGGTTACGATTCGACAATTGATCCTTCTGAAACAAAGGTTGTTCCTGAATTAAAATTGGCCGTTCAATACACTACTCCTGAAACAGATAATTTAATCAAAGCGATGAAGAAAGAAAATACAGTAGTTTTGACCGACATGATTAAAGCCCATTTTGGTGAAAGAGCTGCCGTTTTAACAGATGGTCTTTCGGTTATGTCAAAATCCCATGTAGGCATGATTAATGTAATTAGTGGAGGCGGGAATTCAATGGATTTGCTTGGATCAGCCCAAGTTGGGCCAAACTACGCAGACATTAGGATCGAGGAAGGCGTTAAAGCATATGTTTCAGCTACTGATCTTTTTGAAGGTGAACCTTTGAGAGATCTTATTACCAGAAAAATTTTTGATGATGAACGTGCTAATTGTGAATTAGAATTTTTAGTGAATGATGAAGTGCGTAATCAATATGTCGCACAGTTTATTGCTGGTCACGAGCTAGGTCATGTGTTTGCGGATGAAATCGAAGATTTTGAAGAAACAAAAGCTACTTGGGTCGCAATGTTAGCCACCTACAACAGAGAAAAACAGGGTTCGTTGCCAGCTGGTACATCTGAGGCAATAATGAAAGGACAACTGAAATATTGTTTAAAATATTTAGCGGATACATTTAAAAAAGAATTTGATGACTATTATAAAGAAGGGATTATCAATGTAAAACTTTTCTTACAAAGTGGATTGATGAGTAAAAAAACTGATGAAAAATATGAATTCCATCCTGAAAGAATAGATGCCACTTATCAAGAGATGCAAAAACTTTTTTTACAATTTGTAGGATTATATATGGCTGGGGATGAAGATGCTTTAAGAAAATGGGTTAAGGTAGAAACTATTGGGATTCCTCCGGGTGACCCAGATTAAGCATGTTACATTGACTAAGTCGATCTAGAGCTTTATGATTGCATCCTTTTTTATATAAATTATGGGTATAGCAAACAGTCCAGACATATTACCACATGCAGAGAGATTATTGCCAGAAGTTCAGGCACGACTTCAATCTATTCAAGAACAAACCAGTGAAGCAGTTAGAAAAGTAGTGTTGGAAGTCGTTTTTGCTGACACTGAAATAAAAGGGAAATTTGAAGGAATGGAGATAAGAGGCACTTCGATGTGTTGTGTTGTAGCAAAAAGAATAATGGAAGTTCTTGGGCATGATCCAAATTCAATTGGCTTGATGGCTATTGGAGATGTAACTTTGCCCGATTTTATAAGACCAACCGTTGATAAAATTATTTTGGAAAGAGCTCCCCAGATTTTCGCCGAAATTACTCGATCAGAGGAGATGGATCACAATTATGATTTAATGGCGCAAGGGTATAAACCTGCAAGAGAAATGGCTCTAAATAAATGGGATCGATCTTATAAATTTTCAGATCATGAAGTTGAGGAACAACATCTTGATCCTAAAGCTCCTGGAGGGACTAGAACTGAGAGAAGAAACCTAAAAGAAGTGCTTGCTACAAATTCGACCATCATGCCCGGAGGAATGGCAGCTTTGAAATTGATAGTGGATTCTTTGAATGAAGAAGCTGATAATCAAAGATTAACGAAACGATATATTTATCCGGATAATAGTTTCGGGACTTGGAAATCTATTGTAAATAAATCCTCAAAAAAGAAAATTCCTAAAAAAATTATTGATGAATTGCCGCAAGAACTACAACAAAAATTTTCTGATAGAGATCTAACCGAATTTCATCAACTTAAAACCGAACAAGCTGACAATTTGCAATTAACTCCGGAAGCAGTTCATAAATTTTATCACGATCATCCTGCTGAAGGGAATAGTGATACTTGGTATATCACTCCTGTAAGCAATCCTTCTGGGACAAAGATTTCCGGCGAAAATTTGTTACAAACTTGCGAAGCTATTATTCAACTAAATCCCAAGGCTACAATCATTTTAGATTGTGTTTATCTTCGAACTTTAGAAGTTGAGCAAGCTCAAGATATTATTTGTGGGGTAATTGGCAATTCTGCGATTATGGATAGAGCAATTTTCATCGAGAGCCTTTCAAAAACTCATGGAATTACAGGACATAGAGTTGGAATGTATTTTTCTCAAAACAAGAAAATTTTCAACATGATTCAAAACAGTGACACTACTTTTACCGCTGGTCATGGCCATTTCTTGAGTGCATTGATGATGGCATTTATGGAAGGCGATGAAGCGACTGACGAAAAATTTAAAGAGTTACATCGATTCTGGGCAAGAGAAAGAAAAGGATTATTTAATTATTTGGTTGGAAGCGGTAAATACAATAATTTATTTGAAGAACAGCAGGATCATATAACTCCAGAGCAAATTGATGATCCTCTTGGACTATATTTGTTATTAAAATTGAAAGATGGAGTTACCCCAATGCAAGTTTGGACTGAAACTGGCAGCATAGGTGTTCCAACGAAACTCGATACCGGCTTATATATGAGATTTTCAGTCGGAATGCTGACAGAAGAGACCTATGCCTCTGTTTCTTAGTAAACTAAATAATCGAATACAATTTTATTAAGAAGTCCTGATATGATGGTAGCTGTTTAGCTGCTACTGTTTGCTCTAATGATGAAATATCTTTAAATCTAATTTCGGCTGGATTATCATCACTTTTTTTGATGAAAGTATATGATTTTCTTGGTATTCCCATTGAGTTGAATAACCTGATAAAGAGGCTTTGAGTAATTTCATGACCTCTATCTATAATTTCTTCTTGAGTGGCCCTTGGGTTTTCCTGTTTAAATTCTTTTAGAGAAACACTGCCATCCATAACTTGGTTTAGATATTGGCGATAGAAACCACTCATTTCTCTTGATAGATTTTCAGCAGTAAGGTTCATACTGGCTGGATATTGCCCTTCTATTACTCGTTTATTCCAATCAACAGTTCTTAATTCTTTTTCTTTTCCAGCATCTCCATAATCACGATAACTTTCAGACAATGGGAATCCTTGGAACATTCCAAATATTCCTCTTCTTGGATCATCCAGGGCGTTGACATGTAATTCTTTTCTAGATTCGAATGTCTCCCCCATCTTACGGATTTTCTTCGCCATTCTTGCCGCAATATCTTTGTCTTCAGCAACAGAAAGTGATTTTTTAAATCCACCAACTGCGGCATAAATCTCTGCTGAATAAGATCCTATTCCTAAATTTGATTGAGCTTTGGTCCATAGCCTATTCATGCCTGTCTGTACTCGATATGAGATATCGTATAATGGGCATGCGTCTAAAACTTGTTGCGGTAATTGGGATTCACTTTTATATACGGCGACTTTTGGATCTTCAAAATTCCTCATAACCGAATTAAGGAAAAGAGGACTTTTTTCTTTTGCATCACCTCCTCCGCTTCTGAGAATCAGTCTTTCTTTGTTTTCGCCGTCTGGCCTTTGAAGGTTCCTATAGATGGCTGTATCCAAAAGAGTTTTATAAACTTTTCCCATTACTGGTTTACCCTCAAAACTGAAAGTATGTTCTATTAGATGCACATGGTATTCTGGATAATCTCTTTGAAATTTTTGAATTTGTTCTCTAGTTGCGTCATCGAGCCTGACATTTGAATTTGGACTGTTTAACATTACGTTTATTTCAAAATAATCCGGATTTAGGCGACTACCGTCGGGATTAGCTTGTCTTACGGTGTATTCGTATAGGGCTTTGTAGATCGTTAAGCTCTCTCTGTATGCTGGCAAATTTATTGACATCCTACATTCTGGATGCATTGCAGGGATTTGAGATGCTAATTCTTTTTGCAGATTCTTTTCTGAAACTGATTCTTTGGCTAGATAGTCTTCTTGTTGTGCGCTGGATCTTCTTGTCCGAATAATTTGAGTTAATTCTGCTCTTCTAGTGCCTTCAGTTATTTTTCTTGGTTTAAGTTTTTGTCCATTTACATCGAGAACTGGCAGATCTCGTTGACGAATGGCTTTTGCTCTTTCCAGGTCTACTATTGGCTCTGCGGATTTTTCTACTAAAGTAGGTTTTGTTGTCGGTTGTTCTATTTTTGCCGCTTCTAATTGGAATGGAGGGCGTCCTTGACGTCCTTCTATTCCCAAGGAAGGATCTTCTCCTCGGCCTTTGTGATAAAATCCTTTTGGAGATACTCTTCCGATAATTGACCACTGTGTTTCTCCTGCTTTCTTGAATAAAATCTCTTTGTTAAAAAGCAATATTAGTGGATTAGATTTAAAGTCTGTTGCCATTTTTGCAAGAGATTCTTTTACGCTTGGTGATCCGCCATTTTTCTCATCCCATGAGCAATAAATATCTACAGAATTAGCCATTCTTACTACGATTGGGGTATTTGGCAAAATTTGTGGTCTGGTTCTATCGGGAAATGGATTTGTTGATAATTCTTCTGTCTGAGATTTTAACGAAGCAAGTCCATTTCCAGCCATTACATGGAAATTCTGTCTATGCATTGCGGCTTTTCTTTCAGCTGCGCTAACTTTAAATCTTGTTCCATCACCACTAACTCCTTCTGCTTTTCCTGTGAAAATATCTACCTCTGATGGCAAATCTGTTGCGATAACGGCCATCTCTGGAAATCTTGCAGCCATTTCTTGTGATGTAATAGCGGGTTTTCCTTTTCCTTCTCCGATAGTTAAATCGACATTTCCTATTCCCGGGCCTATATCAAAAAACACTACTTTTCGATTTCCTCTACCTAAAAATAGTCTACGTAAAGACTCTAAGGATAATCTTTCTTTTCCTAAGTCTGCTTTTGCCCTTGCGAATTCTGTGGCGACTTGTGGATTTCCTGGTCGAATAATGGCGTCCAAAAGTAACTCGTGATCAACTAATCGATGTTCCCAAGTTCTATTCCTTATATTTTGATCTGGGTGTAGTTCGTATTTTTTATCTGAATATTTTCTCAAAGTAGCTTCTTCTTCTGGGGACAAACCTAAGCCTTCTGCCTCAGCGACTTTCTCTGAGACCTGTGATGTAACTGGAGCTAAATATTTTTTATTTACATAAACAGGGGCGAGTGCAGGCCCTCGAGGATGTTCAATTTTAAGCCAGTTTCCTTTCTCCTCTAGCACTATAACCTGATCTCCCTTTTTTAGTTTACCAAGGGAATTATTGCCATCCGCAGAAGGAATCGCTCGAAAATTCAAACCACTGGCAGTTACTTTGAAACGTGGATGTAACACCTCTTCTACTGCGGATTTGGTTGAAGCTTGTTCATCCTTTAATGATGGTGCTTTAATCTTGTTTGGATTTTCTCGAAGAGCACCTGCTGATAAAAGATCTTCCAGTAATTTTATTTCTTCCTTTATTTCTTTTTCCCAAAGTTTATAAAAAGATTTAGCCGCTGAAGGACCAACGCATCTCCAATGCCATGGTTCTTTGATAGTTCTTACGGGAGAAAAATATTGTGAAGGAATCCATCCTGCTTTAAATCCATTTTTTAATAACCATAAAAAACCTTTCGATTCTCTAGTCATTCCGGTGATATCGATTGCAGTTCCCAGCTGATGTTCTGAAAATCCCGGTTCTTCAGCGCTATCCGGTTTTCTTTTGAATAATTCCTCCTGTCCGTCAAAACTTCTAAATCCAGCATTTATATGTAGAAAAATACCTTCTTGTTCAGCGGGAGTTTTCAAATTTTCAATAAATGAGTCAGCCACCTCTCTTTTAAGTAATAAATTATATACTTTCCCTTGAGGGGTAACTCCGTTAATCGTTATTAAATCTTGCGGTTGAGAAGAACCTCTCTCTACTAATCTACTTCTTTCTCCTATTCCTCTATTACCATACTGATCAATAATGTGACTTCGTGGTTTTTTAAGTGAAGGGCTTTTTCCACTAGGGGTTTCCCATTTTTTTCCTTCTGCGTCTATCTTTTTTAGATCTAGTTTAAAGGGGGCTCTTCCTCTCCTAGAAGATTCTCTACTATTATGGTAGAAACCTTTTGGAGAAGCTTCTCCAATCATGTGCCACTCTAAACTTCCCTTTTCTTTAAATAAGATTTCTTTATTGAATAGTAATAGTAAAGGATTATCTTTGAAATCAACTGCCATTGTACCCAAAGAATCTCTGATGCTTGGATTGTCTCCATTAGCAGTGTTCCACGAACAATAAACATCAATGGAATTAGCTACTCTCACAATAATTGGCGTGCCTGGTAAAATTTGAGGTCTTCTTCTTTCTGGGTATGGATTGGTTGAAGAATCTTCTGCTTGTGATTTCAATGATAAAAGTCCATTTCCCGCTAAAATATGAAAATTAGGTTTGCTTAGAGCGATTGATCTTTCAACTGGCGCTATTGCAAATTCTCCGGAAGCACTTATTCCTTTAGCTTTTCCCGTGAAAATATCTACCTCTGATGGCAAATCTACCGCGACTACTTCAAGTTGAGGAAATCTTTCTGCAATTTCCTGGGAAGTAATTGCTGGGCGACCGTCTCCTCCATTCATATCTAAATCTACATTTGCGGTACCTGGTCCTAAATCAAAAAATATAACATTCTTTTTTTTGCTAAAAAATTCACCACTCAAAGCCCGAGATATAGCGCTCTTTCTTGCTCCAAAAAATTTATGATGTAATGCTCTTAAGGCAGGCCTATTTGATTCTAAATCATCATTTGCCCTTTCAAAAGCCGTTGATACTTGGGGATCATTTGTCTCTGGCTGAATTAAGGATTCAATTAATAATTCATGATCAACAAGTCGATGTTCCCAAGTACGATTTCTGGTATTTTGATCTGGATGTAATTGATATAGTTTTTTAGAATAACTTGCCATAACGTCTTCTTCTGCGACGGACAATCCTAAGCTTTCTACTTCGGCGACTTCCTCCGAGACTTCTCCTGCAACCAGCGCTACATATTTCTTATTTATATAAACAGGGGCAAATTTAGGACCCCGAGGATGTTCGATTTTAAGCCAGTTCCCTTGATCCTCTAGTACTACAACCTGATTTCCCTTTTTTAGTTTACCAAGAGGTTGATTACCATTCGCAGAAGGCATTTCACGAAAATTAAGCCCGGCGGCCGTAACTTGGACCCGTGGATGGATAGCAGCTTCCACTGCAGATTTGGTTGAAGTTTGTCCATCCTTGATAAACCAATCTCTTACGATAGGATCCTCGTGGGAATCACTATGTTCTGGATCTTTCCCTTTTTTTGGAAGTTTCTCTAAATTGGCCATTTAGATTTTTTTAATATAATCTTAGTATTATATCATTTTTTTTTGGTTCAGAGAAGCCATTTATGCCTTAGACATAAACCTATGACAACAGACTAATGAGTAAATTAGGAAATAATTATGCTAAATTAATTCGATCAAAACTCCTTTTCCTCTTGGAGTTTTTTGTTCTACCCTGCGACCACTTTGTCTGATCACAGAAACCTTGGCATGTTTTCCGAATCTTCTTTCAGCTAAATCTCTAACTTGTTGCAAATTAACATTTGATACTTGTACTAAAATTTTTCCGTTAGGGAGTAGGACGTTTGGCCCCTCGTTAAGCAGCAATCTATAAAAATCTAACCCATCTTCCCCACCATTCATGGCTAATGAGGGTCCTCTCTCTGGAGTTGCGGCGGCATCCTTAGTTGGATAATAAGGAGGATTTGAAACAATTATATCCACTTTCGTTCCCCTTATCGGATCCAACCCATCACCTTTAGATAATGATAAGTTATTTCTATC